>NZ_AP014624.1:2446108-2751871 GCF_000829375.1 Chryseobacterium sp. StRB126 | reverse complement strand
CAGAGTCCATCAAAAAAAGATTGACTTACCGAGGTTTTTGGGATGCAGAAGTAAAATACAGACATGATTTAGATTCTGCATCTAAGAAAGCAGCGGTAAACTATTTCATCAAACATAATGATCCTACTTATATTAAAGATTACTTTTTTAATATTCCCGACCAGGGTATCAAACAAATTTATAATGCTCATCTGAATAAAACGCTGGTAAGATCAGGTAAGATCCTTGACCAGACTGTTCTTGAAAAGGAAGTAACGAGGATTACAGACTTAATGCGAGAATATGGGTATTATAAATTCAACAATACCAATGAAGAAGTGTATTTTGTTGCCGACTCCTTAAAAAGTAAAAAACAAGTTCCTGTTACTCTGGAAATTCATAAAGATTCTCTGGACCGACCTTATAAAAAAGCCACATTTGGAAATATTGATGTTGCTATTGTAGATGATGTTAATGATTATCCTAAAAATACGGTTAAAGACAGTTTGAGGAGAATCAGATTTCATAAAATGAATGACAAATACAGAACATCATCATTATGGAGAACCATCATTGTAGACAGTAAGCAGACGTACGATCAGCAGAAACTGGACGTTACCAAAAGGAACCTCCTGACAATGAACAATTTTAGTATCGTAAAAGCTAGAGATTCTTTAAGACAAGGTGGCTTTACTGCGCCTAATGACAGTATTGTAGATGTGTTATATATCTTGAAACCGCTTCCTAAGTATGAGCTTAAAGTAGGAACAGACCTTAATTATTCCCAGATTCTTAATCTTGGTGTTTCTCCTTCTGTAGACCTTACCACCCGAAATCTTTTCAGAGGGGCAGAAAACCTTTCTACCAGTCTTTCCGGTACATTTGGATCTATTGCAAGCACAGAAAATACAGATAAGAGAGTATTAGCATATGAAATATCAGCTCAGGCGTCCCTGAACTTCCCAAGATTGCTACTACCATTTAATTATTATAAATTCATCCCTAAAAGATATACACCTACTTCATCTATTCTGTTGGGAGCATCTATACAGAATAATATCGGACTGGGAAGGGTTAACTTCAACACCGGATTAAATTACCAGGCAACGGTAAATGATTTGGTTTATCATAAGCTAACCTTATTTAATACACAAATCAGTTTAACAAAAAATAAAAGCGCCTATTATGATTATTTCGTTAACGATGAAGTGGTAAGAAAAGCAATATTTGCTGATTATTCTGCTCATTATCCCGGACTTCATCTTGAAGACAAACTAAAATCCGGAGAGTTTACGATAGATGGTGTTTCTGAACAGATCATTAATGACGGTGATTATCGTGGCAGTCTTAATGAACAGGGCTTAGATTTGCTTACAACATTCAGAGGAAGTCTTATTAATAAAGAAAGACAGACGGAAGATGTCTTTATTTCTTCTATGATCTACAATTTTGTCTATAATGAAATTGGAAAAAAGGATTACCCTAATGCATTTTATTTTAATGGTAAAGTGGAGCTTGCCGGTAATATCCTAAGTTTATTCAATAAGAAAAGTAATGATGGAGGAATTATTACAGCACCACAAAAAACAATCTTTGGTATTCCTTATGCTCAGTTCGTAAAATTTGATATTGATGCAAGAAAATATTTCAAATTCAATGGTAACCAGACTTTGGTTCTTCGTCAATTTATTGGTGTGGGTATTCCGTACGGAAACTCCAAAGACATGCCGATCATCAAATCTTATTTCAATGGAGGCTCTAATGATATCAGAGCTTGGGTGGCATTCGGAGGGTTAGGTCCAGCTGCTTCCCAGGTAGATGAAAGAATACGTGCTTACATGACCAATGATGTAAAACTGACAACCAATATTGAGTACAGAATTCCGTTTAACAGTATGTATGAAGGAGCTCTGTTTACAGATATAGGAAATACATGGAGTCTTCGTAACCATAATGATGCTCATCAGGATGAATTCAGGTTCAATAAGTTCTTAGGGCAAATGGGTATTGGTAGCGGATTCGGTTTAAGAATAAATGTAGCATATATTACCCTGAGATTAGATTTTGCGTATAAGATCTTTGACCCTAATAAGCCAGAAGGTGACCGTTGGAGATTCAAAACGTTACAGCCTTTCAAACCAACCATTAACTTTGCATTCGGATATCCTTTCTAATCCGGAGAAACTCCCAAAATAAAGTACACTACAGCAATAACACGGGCGAGGATTTCCCTCGCCTGATTTCTGTAGAAACTTTCAGGCTTCGTTACATCCTGCGCATCAAAACCCAGGGCATTCATATCATTATTTCTTGCAAAAAATAAAGCGCGGAGGTTATGGTATCCCTGAGAAACAATAATGACATTTTTCTTCTTATAAATATCTTTACAACGAAGAATACTTTTGTAAGTGTTAAAACCTTTCGGGTCTTCAACAATAATATCTTCAGGAACACCTTCCTGATAGATTAAATAGTTTTTCATTGCAGCAGGTTCATTGTACCCTTTACTTTTCTCCCCACTTACAATAATTTTCTTAATTTTTCCATGGTGATAAAGAAGAGCTGCAGCATCCATCCTTTTGGTAAAATAAGGATTGGAAAGACCTGATCTCATCTTTGGAGATGTTCCCAGCACTAAAGCAACTTCCCTTGGCGGAATTTTTGAAATTTTGGTATAGGTACGTCCGTTGGTAAGTCCGAAAACCCACACATTACAGAAACATATCATTAAAATTCCTAATTCTAATGATATAAAACCCAAGTTAAATATGTTCCTAATAATTCTCAACTAAGATCAAAGTTAAGCTTTATTTTTTTACTTTTCACTATTGACATACAAGCTAATATATGTCCCTGCCCTTCCTCTTTTTCGGTAAGATACTCATTCTCCAACAGTTCCACTTCACCTTCTTCTAAAGAACATTCGCAACTTCCGCAGATTCCTGATTTACATGAATAAGGAACCGGAAATTTTTGAAGTAAAAGTTGCTGCAGGATTCTATCCTTATTATCAGAGAGTTGAGTTGTATATTTCTTTCCTAACATCGTAAATTCCACCTCTATATTTTCAATCAATGGAAATTCTTTTTCTACAGGATAAATATCATCATTATATTCTTCAAAAAGTTCAAAATGGATATTCCGTTTTGGAATCCCGTGATGGTAACAAGCATTTGCCAGAGTTTTAATCATCTCTCCTTTTCCACAGATCAAAACTTCATCCACAGCATCCCAAATCGTAGATTCTTCATCAGTATCATCCAAATGAAGAATTTGATTGATAATTAAATTTAATTTCTTTTCATCCAATCGCCCAAAGAAAAACTGATCAGCCGTTTTCTCCTGTGAAAAGAAGTAAAAAATCTGAAGCCTGTCTCCACAGGTTCTGGCAAGGTTGTCCAGCTGGTCTCTGTAAATAAGGTCTTCCGAACTCTTATTTCCAAAAAATAAAAACAGCCTTGTTCTGGGTTCGTTATGAAGAATATTCTTGAAATGGCTTAAAATAGGGGTAATTCCAATACCGGCAGCAAAAGCAACAATTGTTCTGAACTCAATGGGTTTAGATACAATCGTAAATCTACCTGCAGGTTCACTTATCATTAATTCGTCACCTTCACTATAGTTTTGAAACAGCTGAGAAGTAGCTCCGTCAGGAGAATTAATCTTAATTCCCAGACATATTTTCCCTTCATAAGGAGCAGAAGTCATCGAATAATCATTAATAACTTCTTCTCCATGCGACTGAAATTTAACACTAACGAACTGCCCGGCATCAAACTTAAAGTTTTCTTTCAAATTCTCCGGAATATCGAACTCCAGAGAAAAAGTATTTTTGGTCAGCTCTACCTTTTTCGTTACTTTTAACGGATGAAACTGTATCAGTTTCCCTTTATAGATTTGTTGTTCCATACTTCAATTCAAAAATAGATAAAAAATAATTTATGAAGAAGATAATTTTATCCACGTTGATCCTGACTGCTCTTTACAGCTGTAAAAAAGAAGCTTCAAAAACTGACGGTAATACTACTACTGCTACAGATTCAGTGGCTGCAACCCAAAACACGATGGATCAACCGACTACCTATACTCCCAAAGAACTTTCTCCTGAAAATGTAGGTCAGCACTTAGCTAAAAATAATGATACTTTGTATGTTACCAATTTTTTTGCAACATGGTGTGGCCCTTGCATCAGAGAGATTCCAAGTTTTAAAAATAAAATGCAGGAATTAAAAGATAAGCCTGTAAAGTTCACCTTCATAAACCTTGATGACCGGGCAGATTGGGATACTGCTGTGAAAGATTTTGTGGTAGAACATAATCTTGGAGCGAATGTCATTTTACTGGATGGACAAAAACTGGATCCGAATTTCTTTTCCAAAAACTTTAAACAGTGGGATGGTGGGTCCATTCCTTTTACGTTCATGAGAAAAGGGGATAAAACAGATGAATTTTTAGGAATGATGACTGAAGAAGCATTAAACTCTAAAATCAATGCTTTTCTAAAATAAAATATACATCTTTCTGAATCATGTCAAAAAGATTTAAGATCCTGTGTTTATTATTGACCATTGCAATCATTGGAGGCGCAATTGTTAATCTGAACACTGGATTTTTGAGTTTAAACCTTCAGGATTTCTTTCAGGATTCTGCACAAAGTCAAATCGCTGAAATCCGTATTAACAGGGTTCTTGTGATGTTGTTGGCCGGAATTTCAATTCCAACTTCTGGTTTTCTAATGCAGGAATATTTTCAAAATCCTTTAGCCGGACCTGATATCCTGGGAATTACTTCTGTTGCCAGCTTATCGGTAGCATTTTATATTTTCTTCTCTCACAATATCCTGATCCCGGAATTTCTGCAAAACAGTTTTCTGAGCCTGTCAGCTATTGGAGGAAGTTTATTACTGATGCTAATCCTGCTATCCATGTCTAATAGATTTCAGGATAAATCTTATCTTATTATTTTTGGATTTCTGATATCTGCTTTTGCAGGAGCCATTGTTTCTCTGTTACAGTTTTATGCAGAAAATCAAAGCCTGAAAAACTATATTTTATGGTCATTCGGAGCTAATAATATGGTCACCAGAAATCAGATTTACGTACTGTTTATTTTAGTATTGACAGGATTATTCTTCTGTTTTAAATCCATAAAGCCTTTAATAGGAAATTCTCTGGGAACATCATACGCTCAGAGTTTGGGAGTTAACCTAAAGCATTTAAAACTTTTAATAATAATAGCTTCTTCCCTACTTTCCGCATCTATTACTGCTTTTTTAGGACCTATCCTGTTTATTGGAATTATTGTTCCTCACTTTTGCCGATTGATCTATAATCCTTCAAAACTATGGCAGCAATGGATCTTAAATATGTTCCTAGGAATGTTGGTGATGTTGTTCTTCTCAGTGATTGCAGAAAAAACTCAAATCCCATTAAATGTAATAAGTTCGGTATTTGGAATTCCTGTGATCTTGCTGATGCTTTTGAAGCAGAATAAAGTGTAAATCTTTGTTGGAAAACGCAAAGACGCAAGTTTATTTCTTACATTATTTTTTAATCGCTCGCAGATTGAGCAGATAATGCAGATTTTTGCGAATAATTTTATAACTTTCTAAATATATATAATAAGATAAAACCTTCACTTTGTGTCATTCCGTAGGAATCCAAACCAGCTATGTAGAGATGCTTACAGCATGACAAACATAGAGTAAAAATCACCAATAGTAATTCAAACTATGAAAATTAGAATATCCCAAAAACAATTGATCATTGCACACATAGCTTTGTTTGCAATCAGTTTTGCTTTGCTGGAATACTCTAAAATGTTTAGAATAAATAAAGAATTACATTGGATTTATTCCTGGGGAAACAACTGGTGGTTTATGGTTGCTTTACCTTGTATCTTTTGGGGCTCAATCATTTTAGGAGGTTATAGTTTATGGAAAGTCAATAAAAATAAAATCCTATATTTCTTATTTAGCATTATACCTCTCAGTATTTTTTTAATTCTTACTTTTCTCTAAATATGCACCTACAGATTAAACAAGCCAATATCGGATATAACAAAACATTAATTTCAAATGCTAATGCAGAATTGAAGCTTGGTGATGTATGTTTACTGATTGGAAATAATGGAGTGGGAAAAACAACTTTAATCAAATCTATTCTTCATCAGATCCCTTTACTGGATGGAGAAATATTAATAAATGGTAAGAATGTAAAAAAACTTTCTGTTAAAGAAATTGCAGAGAATATTGCTATTGTTTTTTCAAAATCTGTTATTCCGCAGCATTATACAGTAGAAGATCTTATCTCTTTAGGGAAATACATCTACTACCCTTTTTATTTTGAACTAAAAAAGGAAGATCGTGAAGAGGTTGCACATATCATTGAAGAGCTAGATCTGGGACAATACAAATACACGCTTCTTAAGAATCTTTCGGATGGAAACCTTCAAAAAGCATTTATTGGCCGTGCTATTACTCAAAACTCCCCTGTTATTATTCTGGATGAACCAACTACCCATTTGGATGAAAAAAATAAGATCATTATTCTGAAAGCACTGAGAAAGCTGGCTAAGGGACAAAACAAACTCATTCTGTTTTCTTCACATGACTGGCGTTTGGCCAAAGAATTTGCCGATAAAATATGGTACGTGAAAGACTCACAGCTTTATACAGGAATTGTGGAAGATGTATTATTACAACATGATGAGCTTACCAACCCTTCATTATTTCAAATACACGAGAGTTTTGTTCCACCACATATTTCTGCACCGCAAGTTCAGAAGGAAATGCTCTATTCTTTGCTTCAGAAAAACTTCTCAAAAGATCTTTCTGCCCTTAACTTTGTATATCAGAACCGTTTTTGGGTAATTACTAACGAATCCCGCAAACAACAATGCGAATCCTTCGAAGAAATTATAAATTTTATTGGAAACATTTATTAATCAATAGTTTTCTTTGATTATTTCACATACTATGCATGCATAGTATTATGCAAATCATACAATTTAACACTCTCACTACCAGATTATTAACAAAATTTAACGTTAATAAATATTATGCATGCATAATATTTACTAAATTTGGGTAAAACCATTAGCGCAAAAATGATGGATAATAATAAGGAAAAAATAGAAAACGTAGATTTAATTTTAAAACAGACCTGGTTGGCTGTTTCTAAAATGTACACAGAGCTGGCTCAGGAACATGACTCCACGGCAGTACAAGCCCTTACCCTTCTTAAAATTGATCCCAAAGAAGGAACGCGAAGTACGAATCTTGGACCTAAAATGGCCATAGAACCCACTTCCCTCACAAGAATCATTAAACTTCTGGAAGATAACGGATATATCTATAAGGAGAAAACCACCACAGATAAAAGAGAGGTGATTATCAAACTTACGGATAAAGGATTAAACTCCAGAAATATGTCCAAAGAAGTTGTTGTCAACTTTAATAAAAAGGTAATGGAAAAAATTAGCCCTGAAAAAATGGACACTTTTAAGGATGTGATGACTGAGATCATGAAAATAGCCAATGAACTCTTAAACAACAGAAAGTAAATTATAGTAAAACCGTATGGTTCGTATAACCTTATAAATAATAAAAAATTAGATATGAAAAGAAGAATCAAACATGTAACGGTTCTTGGTTCAGGAATTATGGGTAGCGGTATCGCAGCTCACTTCGCCAACATTGGTGTGGAAGTGTCACTTTTGGATATTGTTCCCTTTGAACTTACTGAAGCTGAACAGAAGAAAGGTTTGACCAAAGAAGATAAGGTAGTAAAAAACAGAATTGCTACAGAAAACTTCGAAAAACTGAAAAAAGCAAGCCCTGCACTTCTTTATTCACCAAAGTTTGCAGACAGAATCAAAGTGGGAAATTTTGATGATGATTTACCAAAAATTAAAAATACGGACTGGATTATTGAAGTAGTTGTTGAAAGACTTGACATTAAAAAGTCTGTATACGAAAAAATAGAACAGTTCAGAAAACCGGGAACATTAATTTCTTCCAATACTTCTGGGATTCCAATTCACTTTTTAACAGAAGGAAGAAGCGAAGATTTCAAAAAATACTTTGCAGGAACTCACTTCTTCAACCCAGTAAGATATCTGCCTCTTCTTGAGATTATTCCAACAAACGATACAGATCCGGAAATCATCGATTTCTACATGAATTATGGAGCTAAATTTTTAGGCAAAACTACCGTTTTAGCAAAAGATACTCCTGCTTTCATCGCAAACAGAATCGGGGTATTCTCTATGATGGATCTTCTTCACAATGTACAGAAATTAGGACTTACTGTTTCTGACGTTGATAAATTAACAGGTCCTGTAATCGGACGTCCAAAATCAGCTACTTTCAGAACAGCTGACGTTGTAGGTCTTGATACTTTAGTAATGGTAGCCAACGGTGTTCGTCAAAGCGGTGCTGAAGCCAATGACTTTAACGATGTATTTGCTCTTCCTGCCTATATCCAGAAAATGATGGATAATAAATGGTTAGGTTCAAAAACTGAGCAGGGCTTCTATAAAAAAGTAAAAAATGCAGAAGGAAAATCTGAAATTCACGGATTAAACCTTGATACTTTGGAATATGAACTTCAAGGAAAATCTTCATTCCCTACTTTAGAATTAACAAAATCCATTGATAAGCCAATTGACAGATTCAAGGTATTAATTGGTGGTAAAGATAAAGCTGGTGAACTATACAGAAAGTCATTAGGAGCATTATTCGCTTATGTTTCTCATAAAGTTCCGGAAATTTCTGACGAAGTTTACAAAATTGACGACGCTATGAGAGCAGGTTTCGGATGGGAAAATGGTCCATTTGAAATCTGGGATGCTGTAGGTGTTCAGAAAGGTATTGAATTAGCTAAAGATGCCGGCTACGAAGTTTCTGACTGGGTTAAAAATGTAGAAACATTCTACAAGGTTAACGATGAAGGACAAAGCATTTATGTGGATAAAAATTCAGGAGAATACAACAAAATTCCTGGACAGGATGCTTTCATTATCCTTGATAACATCAGAAAAAACAAAACACTTTGGAGTAATTCCGGAGCTGCCATTCTAGATTTAGGTGATGGGATCATCAACTTCGAGATCCGTTCCAAAATGAATTCTCTTGGAGGCGAAGTTTTAGATGGACTAAACAGAGCTATTGATTTAGCAGAAAAAGAATACGACGGATTAGTAGTAGGAAACCAAGGGGCAAACTTCTCTGTAGGAGCTAACCTTGCGATGATTCTTATGATGGCTATTGAGCAGGATTGGGATGATTTGAATATGGCTATCGCTTACTTCCAGAAATCGATGATGAGAGTACGCTACTCCTCTATTCCTGTGGTAGTTGCTCCTCACGGCATGACTTTAGGAGGAGGATGCGAAATGACCATGCACGCAGACAGAGTAGTTGCCGCAGCAGAAACTTACATCGGACTGGTAGAAACCGGAGTGGGTGTAATTCCTGGTGGTGGTGGTACTAAAGAACTTACTTTAAGAACTTCCAGAGAATTCCACAGTGATGATGTGAAGAACAACAGGCTTCGTGATGCCTTCATGAACATTGCTATGGGTAAAGTAGCAACATCAGCTTATGAAGCTTATGATATGGGAATTCTTGAAAAAGGGAAAGACATCGTTTCTGTAAGCAAAAACAGACAGATTGCAGAAGCTAAAAAAGTAGCAAAACTGTTAGCAGAGCAAGGTTATACTCAACCTATCGAGCAAAAAGTTAAAGTTCTTGGTAAAGATGCATTAGGAATGTTCTACGTAGGAACAGACCAAATGTTAACAGGGAAATACATCTCTGAACACGATAAAAAAATTGCAGACAAGCTAGCCAACGTAATGGTAGGCGGAAACCTATCTGAACCAACAGTTGTTACTGAGCAGTACTTATTGAACCTGGAAAGAGAAACATTCCTTCAGCTTTGTGGTGAAAGAAAAACTTTAGAGAGAATTCAATACATGTTACAGAACGGAAAACCATTGAGAAACTAACGTGGAACTCCGCAGGAGCGAACTGTTAATAGCTATGAATAATTTTTAGAAATGGCAGAGCCTCGTAGAGGCGACCTGATAATAAAAGATCATGTTCGTTTTATGGCCAATACCTATACACAGATTTATATTCAAATTGTTTTTGCAGTAAAAGGAAGACAAAATCTGATTTCAAAAGAAAACAGAGAAGAATTACATAAATTGATTACAGGTATAGTCTCTAACAGAAATCAAAAATTATTCGCAGTTTTTGCAATGCCAGACCACGTTCACATCCTTGTAAGTATGAATCCGACCTTGTCTGTTTCAGATTTAGTAAGAGATATTAAAGCGGGTTCTTCAAAATTTATCAATGAAAAAGGATGGATCAATGGAAAGTTCAATTGGCAGGAAGGATACGGAGCTTTCTCTTATTCTAAAAGCAATGTTGATGCGGTAGTAAAATATATTTTAAACCAGGAAGAACATCATCAAAAGAAAACTTTTAGAGAAGAATATTTGGATTTTATGTCAAAGTTTGAAATTGAATATGATTCAAAATATTTATTTGAATGGATTGAAGACTAACAGGTCGCTCCTACGGAGCTCCACAAATTGCAAAAACAATAGATCTATGAGCAGTTTACCTCTATGAGGCAAAATCTTTCAAAAACAATTTAATTAAACAAAAAAATGAAAACAGCATACATTGTAAAAGGATTCAGATCAGCAGTAGGAAAAGCACCCAAAGGTTCTCTACGCTTTACACGTCCTGACGTAATGGCAGCCACCGTTATTGAAAAATTAATGGCTGAGCTACCACAATTAGATAAGAACAGAGTTGATGACCTTATTGTAGGAAATGCAATGCCTGAGGCAGAGCAAGGATTAAACGTAGCCCGTTTGATTTCCTTAATGGGTTTAAATACAGATAAAGTTCCAGGAGTAACCGTAAACAGATACTGTGCTTCAGGAAGTGAGGCTATTGCTATTGCTTCTGCAAAAATTCAGGCTGGAATGGCAGATTGCATCATTGCTGGAGGTACAGAATCCATGTCGTATATTCCAATGGGTGGTTATAAGCCGGTTCCTGAAACGGAGATTGCAAAAACAAACCCTGATTATTATTGGGGAATGGGTTACACTGCTGAAGAAGTTGCAAAACAATATAATATTACCAGAGAAGAACAGGATCAGTTTGCCTTTGAATCGCACATGAAAGCTTTAAAAGCAAATCAGGAGGGTAAATTTGCTAATCAGATTGTTCCGATTCCGGTAGAATATAACTTTTTAGATGAAAATCAGAAGCTTCAGACTAAGAAATTCGATTTCTCTGTAGATGAAGGTCCAAGAGCAGATACCTCTCTTGCAGGTTTGGCTAAACTTAGACCTGTTTTCGCTAACGGAGGAAGCGTAACGGCTGGAAACTCTTCTCAGATGAGTGATGGTGCTGCTTTCGTGGTAGTAATGAGTGAGGAAATGGTAAAAGAATTAGGTCTTGAGCCAGAAGCAAGATTAGCAGCGTACGCAGCGGCAGGTCTTGAGCCAAGAATTATGGGAATGGGACCAGTTTATGCTATTCCAAAAGCATTGAAACAAGCAGGTCTTGAATTAAAAGATATCGATTTGATCGAGTTAAATGAAGCATTTGCATCACAATCAGTTGCTATCAAAAAAGAGTTAGGCCTAAACCCTGATATCTTAAACGTAAATGGAGGGGCAATCGCTTTGGGTCACCCACTAGGATGTACAGGAACAAAACTAACTGTTCAGCTTCTTGACGAAATGAGAAGACGTGGTAACAAATACGGAATGGTTTCTATGTGTGTAGGAACCGGACAGGGAGCTGCGAGTATTTTTGAACTACTTTAATTAATTATAGATTTTAAATTATAAATTTTAGATGAGTTTCAAGGAAGATAATCTGATTCAAACCAAAACATTTGAATTTGCTTTAAGAATAATAAAATTTTATACCAAGTGTAAAGCTCAAAACGAATTTATTCTATCAAAACAAATTCTTCGTTCAGGAACTTCCATTGGAGCAAATGTAGAAGAAGCTATTGCAGCTCAATCTAAAAAAGATTTTATATCAAAACTTTCTATTGCAAATAAAGAAGCGAGAGAAACAAGATATTGGTTGAGACTGTATCATTCTTCAAATCTTGTTCAAATTGAAATTGATTCTTATTTAAAAGATATAGAAATGATTATTAATATTTTGACTAAAATCATTAAAACATCATCTGAAAATTTATAACGACAAAATCTAATTTAAAATTTATAATCTAAAATTTAAAATAATAACATATGAGCAACATAGTTAAAGGAGGTGAATTCCTGATCAAGGAAATTCCTGCAAACGAAATTTTCAGTATTGAAGAACTGAATGAAGAACAAAAAATGCTTCGCGATTCTGCGAAGGAATTCATAGATAGAGAGGTTGTCCCTCAAAGAGAGCGTTTCGAAAAGAAAGATTATGCATTCACTGAAGAAACAATGCGTAAGCTTGGTGATATGGGAATGCTTGGTATCGCTGTTCCAGAAGAATACGGAGGTCTTGGAATGGGCTTTGTAACTACGATGTTAGCTTGTGACTATCTTTCGGGGACTACAGGTTCATTGGCTACAGCTTATGGAGCGCACACGGGAATCGGAACGCTTCCAATCGTTCTTTACGGAACTGAAGAGCAAAAGAAAAAATACCTTCCAGACCTGGCAACAGGAACAAAATTCGGAGCTTACTGTCTAACAGAGCCGGATGCAGGTTCGGATGCCAACTCTGGAAAAACCAGAGCTAAACTTTCCGAAGACGGAAAACATTATATCATCAATGGTCAGAAAATGTGGATTTCCAATGCAGGATTTGCAGATACATTCACTTTATTTGCGAAAATTGATGATGATAAAAACATCACTGGTTTTGTAATCAACCGTTCTGAACTGGAAAACCCTGAAAGCTTAACTTTTGGTGAAGAAGAACACAAATTAGGAATTCGTGCATCTTCTACCCGTCAGGTTTTCTTCAATGATATGAAAATTCCTGTTGAAAATCTTTTAGGAGAAAGAAACAATGGTTTTAAAATCGCTTTAAATGCATTGAACGTAGGCCGTATCAAATTAGCAGCGGCTTGTTTAGATGCTCAAAGAAGAATTTTAAACCACTCTATCCAGTATTCTAACGAAAGAAAACAGTTTGGAGTTTCTATTGCTACTTTCGGAGCGATCAGAAAGAAGCTTGCTGAAATGGCAACAGGTGTTTTCGTAAGTGAGGCCGGTTCTTACAGAGCCGCGAAAAATGTTCAGGATAAAATTGACGAATTGGTAGCAGGTGGAATGGATCACCAAGCTGCAGAGCTTAAGGGTGTTGAAGAGTTCGCTGTAGAATGTTCTATCCTTAAGGTATTTGTTTCTGATCTTGCACAACATACTGCTGATGAAGGAATTCAGGTATACGGAGGTATGGGATTCTCTGAAGATACTCCAATGGAAGCTGCATGGAGAGATTCAAGAATTTCAAGAATTTATGAAGGAACGAACGAAATCAACAGGTTACTGGCAGTAGGAATGCTTATTAAGAGAGCAATGAAAGGTGAATTAGACCTTTTATCTCCTGCCATGGCAATCAGCAAAGAGTTGATGGGTATTCCTTCATTCGAAGTTCCTGATTATTCAGAATTCATGAGCGAAGAGAAAGCTATTATCGCTAACCTTAAGAAAGTATTCCTTATGGTTTCCGGAGCGGCTCTTCAAAAATACATGATGGATATTGAAAAGCAACAGCATTTATTATTGAATGCTTCTGAAATCCTTAACCAGATTTATATGGCAGAATCTGCAGTATTAAGAGCAGAGAAACACTTCTCTCCTGATTCTGTAGAAGCGGCTATGGCTCAATTGAACCTTTATAAAGCTGTTGAGAAAATCACTGTTGCAGCTAAAGAAGGAATTATTTCTTTCGCTGAAGGAGATGAGCAGAGAATGATGCTTTCAGGATTAAGAAGATTCACTAAATATACTAATCATCCTAATGTAGTGGCATTAACTGAAAAAGTGGCTGCTCACTATATTGAAAAAGGAACTTATTAGTCTTTATAACATAAATTTGATTTTAAAACGTCCCATTTGGGGCGTTTTTTTATTACATTCTTACTATTGAAATCTTAAAGGATTTCAGATTTCAATATTTTTCCCTAATTTTATTGTAACTAAAACCATTTAACTCAAAATACAAACGTATGGGAAAATTTATTATTTCTAAAAGAGCCAACGGTGAATTTCAATTCAATCTTAAAGCCGGGAACGGTCAGGTTATCTTAACAAGCCAGGGATATAGTACCAAACCATCCTGTGAAAACGGGATCAATTCTGTGAAGACCAATTCACAGGAAGATGCCAAATTTGAAAGGAATACAGCAAAAGATGGCAGATGTTATTTTAGTCTTAAAGCCGGGAATGGACAAATCATTGGAACCAGCCAAATGTATGAAACAGATAACGGAATGGAAAACGGAATAGAATCAGTAAAAAACAATGCTCCCAATGCCTCCATAGAGGATGAAATAATTTTGTAGAATAATCATAAATATTCTCTAAAAAATGCTTTATTTTTTAAGGCATTTTTTATTTTTGTACTCTATTTTCATAGAAAAAATGACAAAAGAAGAATTACTAAATAAAGCTATAAAGATTGCTGACAAAGCACATAAAGGACAAACAGATAAATACCACGCTCCCTATATAGGACACGTCATGCGTGTAATGGAATATGGCAAAACAATAGATGAGAAAATTGTTGGGGTATTGCATGATGTAGTAGAAGATCATCCATTAGAATTCAGCCTTGATTATTTAAGAGCCGAAGGATTTCCTGAATACATCATTTTTGCCATCAGCTGCCTCACTAAATTTGATCCGGAAGAAGATTATGATGAATTCATTAAAAGAACGGAAAGATCTCTCTTATCCGTTGCCGTAAAAATTAATGACCTTCGTGATAATATGGACCTTAGAAGGGTAAACCGTGAGCTTACTCCTAAGGATATTAAAAGGTTCAATAAATATCTTAAAGCCTATCGTTATCTGATAGAGAAATACTAACAAAATGACTAATAACCTGCCCAAAATTTCAACTGCTTATCAATCTAAGCTGATTTCTGCTATCATATCAGTTTCAGCTTTTTTTTTCATTTACTTAGTACTCATTCTGGCCTCTCTCCTAATGATTTTCCTCTTAGGATATGGTGCTATAAAGCTATTGATAATTAAAGTCAATTATTTTACGATTTTTGGTGCTGTAGGTTTATTTAGTATAGGTATTTTTGTGTTCATCTTTCTTATCCGATTTATTTTCAGAAAAAACTATTACAGTCCCCGCCATCTGATAGAAATTTCACGTTCCCACCAACCCGAACTTTTTGACATGATTGATGAAATTGTAAGGGAAACAAAAGTTCAGCCTCCCAAAAAAGTTTTTCTTTCACCGGATGTAAACGCCAGTGTGAGCTATAATTCTATTTTCTGGAGTATGTTTTTACCTGTAAAGAAAAATCTTACTATTGGTATGGGACTGATTAATACAACAAGTACTGGAGAATTAAAAACAGTGCTGGCTCACGAGTTTGGTCATTTTTCTCAAAGAAGTATGAAAATAGGTGGCTATGTGAACCAGGCTGAAAAAATTATTTTTGAAACCGTTTACAATAATAAGGACTATGAAGATTTCATTATGGAGTTTTCGGGAGGTAATGTATTTTTTAAAATTTTTGGATTAATATCTGTAAGCTTTATTAGTGCATTTCAATATATTCTTAAGAACATATCCAATTTTCTTTTTAAAAACCATGCTTCCCTACAAAGAGAGATGGAATATCATGCAGATGCCATTTCAACTTTTGTAACGAATCCGGACGAACAGATTTCATCCTTATTAAGATTAGAATTAAGTGATGCAGCCTTTAACTATGCAACCAATTTCTATATTGAAAGTAATCAGAAATATCTTCCAAAAAATCTTTATGAAAATCAGATTTCTTTAATGAAGATTTTCAGTGAAAGAAATAATCATCCTTATGTAAATGGACTTCCAAAAATAGATATTGAGGATTTGACCCGTTATAATAAATCTAAAATAGAGATTGAAGACCAATGGTCATCCCATCCTGACATTGACAAAAGAGTTGAAAGAATTAAAAAGAACGAAACCAGAAATACAACCAGCGACCACAGACCTGCCGGAGAAATCATAAAAGGCTATGAAAACATATGCGAAACTTTAACTGCAAAATACCTCACCCTGTTAGGTATTAAAAATATTGGAGAAATTATCGATGGCAATACCTTTACAACACTCTATCTGGAAAACAATAGGTATCAGAATCTGATTTCCGGCTTTAATGGCTATTATGAAAGACATACTCCTATTTTAGAAAATATCGAAACCTTGATTCCAGATTCCGGGCTTTATCATGAATCTGATTTGTTCAGCGATAAAAAGGTTTCTCTTGTGTATGAAAAAACAGGTATAGAACAAGATCTGCAAACTTTAAAATATTTGGTTTCGCAATCAAAAGAAATAAAAACATTCAGGTATAATGGAACTTTACACAAGGCAAAAGATGCAGGAAACATGATTCCTCAACTTGAAAATGAGCTTAAAAATGTGACTGCTGAACTTCATAAAAACGATAAATTAATTTTCCAGTATTATTATCACATAGGTAATCATGAGTACAAAAAAAGGTTAATAAGTAAGTACAAAAAAATGGCTGCAATAGACAAAGAATTCGATGACTTTCAGGAAAGCCTTAATGAATTTATTGGATATTTACAGTTTATGACGGTCACTTTACCTTTTGAAGAAATCCGTAAACACAGAGCAAAGCTTTTGAAGGCAGAAAAACCGTTTAAGCAAAAGATCAAAAGTCTTTTGGAAAACTCAGCTTATAAAGAATTACTCACTGTTGAAGAAAATAATCTCCTTCAACAGTTTGTAGATGCTGAATATATTTATTTCAACAATGACCATTATCTTCAAAATGAAGTTGATTCCGTATCATTACTGATTGAAAAATACCAGGCACTTTTAAATACTTATTACCTTAATACGAAACAGGAATTATTAAACTTACAGTCAGAAGTAAACAAAGCCTCTTAATCCGCACCAGGGAAATCGTACGTTTTCGTCTCATGGTTTGTACCATCAATGTTGATGTTTAAGGCCAGGTAGATAAAATGTAAGTTTTTATTTCCTTTTGCTTCAAATTCACGTTGCCAAAGGTATCCGCTAACAATTCCAAAATAATCATCGATCTGATAGCCAAAACCGCCATAGACTCTGTTTCTGGCAAAAGTAGGCTTCATCGGGGTTACCAGAAAAAGCTCATCATAAGCATTGGCAAAAACAGTCCCTTTTTTGATCGTTTTAGAGTTTAAAGGAACACTTATGTTCAAACGGTAACGGTAACGCATTCTTTGAGAAGTATTGTCGGTTTGTGGCTCATAAAACCAGCTTTTTTCTACACGAAAACGGTTTTCAAACTTCACAATACCTTTTTTAACATCAATGATATCCTGAAGCCAAATCCTGAATTCTTCCTTGCTTAATTTTTTATCCTTATAGTTGACATATCTTCCAAGCCCTACAAATGGTTTATGATTCTTGGTAAGATTATACCCTATTCCTCCTTTTATCTCATAATAATCCGGGTAGGTATAGTCTTCGTTACCTCGTAGCTGACCTTCTCCGTAGATGAAAAATTTAGGATGAAACTTATAGGTTAGAGTCACTGCATTGAAGCTGGAAATATGTTCCTGAGCTTTGAAGAAAGATAGACTAAGAAGGAGACTTAAACCTAGAAAACGTTTCATAAAAAATTTTTGCAAATGTAATTTTTTTAACAATTTGTTAATATTAACTTTCATTAATATTGAATTAATACTTACTTCATATTAATTGTGTAAGAAAAACCAATATGGAACCATCTTTGTGGCATTTCTACCCCAAATGCTTCCGTGTATTTTGTATTGGTGATATTATTCACTAAAACATATACAGAATAATCTTTTTGGCTGAAGCTCAACTTATCATCCAACAGCTGATAGCTTCCTAAATTCATTCTTTCGTTATATTTGTAAACCAATTCATTAGTAAAAGCACCAAGGAATTTTGTTTCTACCTTACCGATGAACTGATGTCTCAGGTTATCCATAATATACTTTGAAACAAACTCATTGGAGTTCTGAAACTTACCGTCAATATAGGTATACCCTGCCATCATTTTCAGCCAGTCAGTCATTTTATAGTTGATCTCAGTTTCTATTCCTTTTATTTTTATGTTTCCTACATTTTCAGCGGCCCAAGCTTTATCATTGATGTCTTTTTTTATCCAATCAATAGAATTCTTCGAATCTCTCAAAAACCCACTGATTTTTGCTAAAATCTTCTGATCCTGATATTGGTATCCTATCTCAGATGAAATCCCATTTTCAGGCAGCAGATTTGGGTTACCACGCTCCTGTGGGCTTACATAATAAAGATCGGTAAAGGTTGGTATACGGTGTACCTTAGCTATGTTTCCGTACACTTTATTATTAGAATTAAAGTTATACCCTACATCCAACCCAGGATAGAAAAAGTTTCCTTCTTTAGAATAGTTAGCCCATGAAATTCCCGGACTGATGTTTAATTTTTTATCTAGTAATGAGAAATGGTGTTCAAAGAAAACCTGAGAAACAAAACGGTTCGGATTTCCCAAATTGCTGCTCACCAGAAACTCTTTTCTCAGTTCCACACCCACTCCGGTAGTTCCCAAACCCCATTGGTAGCTGGAGTTTACTTCTGCCCCTACATTATTCCCAATATGCATATTCCTGTAAACAGAAGGTTTTTGCCTGTTGTAAAGGTACATGTCTTGCCCTCTTCTCCAGTATATATTGGAATTAAGCTTTAGTTTCCCGAAAGTCTGCTGATGGGCAACACTTACAATGGAAGCCTGCATTTCCTCATATTGGTCTATGGCAGCTTTGGATGCATAAAATCCGTTAGCTCCAAATTTCTTTTCTGAAAAACCAGCCTGAAGTCTCAAATCTCCGTTCTTAATATTCAGTCTTCCCTGATAGAATACATTTCGGATTTCATAATCCGTATTGTACATGTACCCTTGTGATCCTGAAGCATTAGCCTGAAGAGTATTGGCAAATTTTTCATTTCCCATCTGAGCATTAAACCCTAGTCCGTAAGAACTATAATCACCACCTTCTGCACTTATCTTAACCTTTTTACCTATTCCAGGTCTGGTAATTACATTAATAACTCCAGCATAGGCATTCTGTCCAAAACGTCTGGCAGCAGGGCCTTTTATGATCTCAATCTTTTCCACATCTTCCAGGTCCACCGGAAGATTCATAGAGTTGTGTCCTGTTTGTGAATCATTTATTCTTACTCCGTTCAGTAATAACAGAACCTGTTCAAAAGAACTTCCACGGAAACTGATATCACTCTGAACTCCATTGGATCCTCTCCTTCTGATGTCCATACCCGGAACCTGCTGAAGGATTTCATCAATACTTTTGGAGGGAGCATTGGCAATATCTTCTTTGGTGATTACAGTGATATTCTGGTTGGCGCTTTTATAAGGTGTGGAGATAAATTTCCCCTGAAATTCAATGTTTTCAATATCTGTAGTTTTTTCCTGTGCTTTTACCAAAAGTAAAGATCCCAGAAAAAAAACACTTCCTATCTTTTTGATCATAATCGTTTCCGTAGTTTCTTTTAACAAGGTTCAAAAGTAAGGGAGTTCATGAAGACAGGCAAATGATAGTTGTCATAAAAAAAGACGCAGCATGTATGCTGCGTCTATGTTTTTTGAGGGAATTCTTCTATCTTTTTCTCATTAAATGTGTAACTAGATCTCTGAATAATTTTCTCATTTCTATATTACATATTTATGAATACAATTTTAAATAATTTTAAAATACAAAACAATACCCGGATAAAAAAACCTGTTAAAAAATCAAAAACTGTTTGAAATTCAATAAAAACGAATGGTAAAAAGAAAATAATTCTACAAAATATATCTGAAATACTCTTTTTTTGAGTGCCTTATTTGGGTGTCAAGACCTCATTTTTTATTTTTTGTATATCATTTTAGTCATGAGAGAAGCATATAATTTTCGCTAAAAAATTCGTAATTTTGTGGGTCTTAATTTTACAGCGAAATCATTCTTTTTCATCTGTAGTTTGAGCAGCATTTTACAATCATGCTGTTTCTCTCAGCTGAATCCGAAAATAATTTGAAAGTTCAATTGATGACACCCCGGAATATTCCGGAAAACACCAGTAAACTGATAGTTTTTAATACTCTACAGTTACTTTTATGAATAAACAAAATATGGCTGATACTACAGAAATAGACATAAAAAAACAGATTTTTGTTAAGAATGCCCATCTTAATAATCTGAAACATATAGATGTCCTGATCCCGAAAAACAAACTGATTGTTATTACCGGAGTATCAGGAAGTGGTAAATCATCTTTGGCTTTTGACACCATTTATGCTGAAGGACAAAGAAGATATGTGGAAAGTTTGAGTTCTTATGCCCGTCAGTTCTTGGGAAAATTAGAAAAACCTAAAGTTGATGATATTAAAGGATTGGCTCCATCCATTGCAATCCAGCAGAAAGTAATTTCATCCAATCCGCGTTCTACCGTAGGAACGTCTACGGAGATCTATGATTATATGAAACTTCTGTTCGCAAGGATCGGAAAAACATTTTCTCCGGTTTCCGGGGAAGAAGTGAAAAAAGATTCAGTAACAGATGTGGTGGATTTCATCAAAACTTCTAAAAAAGATACTTCCTTTCTATTAACTGCTCCTTTGGAATATGATGCAGATAATTTTAAGGAAACCCTGAACGTTTTAAAACTAGCTGGTTTCACAAGACTTGAGATCAACGGAAATCTAGCAGGAATTGAAGATCTGGAAAGTTTCGGATTTGTTCCGGAAAAAGGAATGAAGATCAATCTTGTGATTGACCGTTTTTCTTATGAAGAGGATGAAAGCTTTTTACAGCGATTGGCAGATTCTATTCAGATGGCATTTTATGAGGGCCGTGGCTACTGTTCTTTAAAAAATACAGATACCGAAAAGGTAAAAGAGTTCTCCAATAAATTTGAATTGGATGGCATGGAATTCCTTGAACCGAATGTTCATTTCTTCAGTTTCAATAACCCGTACGGAGCCTGCCCAGCTTGTGAAGGGTATGGAAAAGTAATCGGAATAGATGAAGATCTTGTAGTTCCTAATAAAACATTATCCATCTACGAAGATGCTATTGCGTGCTGGAAAGGAGAAACGATGAGCGAATGGAAAAAAGATTTCATTAAAAAAGCCGGAGATTTTCCTATTCATAAGCCTTATCATCAATTAACCAAGGAACAGAAAAACTTCCTTTGGAAAGGAGATGGTAAAAGCAACTTCCCAGGCATCAACAATTTCTTCAAAATGCTTGAAGAAAACCTTTATAAAATCCAGTACCGTGTTATGCTTTCCCGCTACAGAGGAAAAACCCTTTGCCCAACCTGTGAAGGATTGAGACTGCGTGAAGAAACAAGCTGGGTAAAAGTAGATGGTCACAACATCCAATCGATGATTGAGCTTCCGTTGGACGAACTGGCACCAATGATTAACAGTTTACAACTATCCGACCACGATAAAGAGGTTGCCAAGAGATTACTATACGAGATCACCACTCGTCTTGAGTTCTTATTAAAGGTGGGTTTAGGATATTTAACATTAAACAGAACATCCAACACCCTTTCCGGAGGAGAAAGTCAAAGAATTAATCTGGCAACAAGTTTAGGAAGTTCTTTAGTAGGCTCCATTTATATATTGGATGAGCCTTCTATCGGATTGCATTCCAAGGATACTGAAAACCTTATCGAAGTATTGAAAAACCTTCGTGATTTAGGAAATACTGTGATCGTAGTAGAACACGATGAAGATGTGATGCGCGCTGCCGATTATATCATTGATATTGGTCCGGAAGCAGGTTATCTTGGTGGTGAACTGGTATTTGCAGGAGATTATAAGGATTTGAAAAAAGCCAATACCCTTACTTCAGAATATCTTACCGGAAGATTGGAAATAGAAGTTCCGAAGCAGCGCAGAAAGGCAAAAGAATGGATTCATATTAAAGGAGCCCGTCAGAATAATCTTAAAAATATTGATGTAGATGTTCCTTTAGAAAGTTTAACTGTTATTTCAGGAGTTTCAGGAAGTGGAAAATCGACTTTGATGAAGGAAATCCTTACCAATGACATTCAGATTCAGCTGGGAATGGGTGGTAAAAAAGGAGACTATGATTCTGTAGAATTCCCGAAAAAACTCATCAAAAATATTGAACTGATTGATCAGAACCCTATTGGAAAATCTTCTCGTTCAAACCCTGTTACCTACCTTAAAGCTTATGATGACATCCGTGATCTTTTTGCCAAGC
The DNA here is from genome assembly GCF_000829375.1 of Chryseobacterium sp. StRB126. Lineage (NCBI taxonomy): Bacteria > Pseudomonadati > Bacteroidota > Flavobacteriia > Flavobacteriales > Weeksellaceae > Chryseobacterium > Chryseobacterium sp. StRB126. Next base: position 2,729,404 of record NZ_AP014624.1, on the reverse strand, counting down.
AGAAAATAGCTAAAATGATGGGCTACAAACCTAAACACTTCTCTTTTAACGTAGATGGTGGAAGATGTGATGAATGTAAAGGAGAAGGCGTAATCAATGTTTCGATGCAGTTTATGGCTGATATTGAGTTGGAATGCGAAGTTTGTAAAGGCACCCGTTTTAAAAGTGAAATCCTTGAGGTGAAGTTCGATGAGAAAAGTATTTCCGATATTCTTCACATGACTGTGGATGAAGCACTGGAATTTTTTAAAGATAATAATGAAGAGAAAATTGTGACCAAACTGAGACCTTTACAAGAAGTTGGATTGGGCTATTTACAGCTAGGACAAAGCTCTTCTACCCTTTCCGGTGGTGAGGCTCAACGTGTGAAACTCGCTTCGTTCCTTGTGAAAGGGGTTACTACGGACAAAACATTATTTATCTTCGATGAACCTTCTACAGGTCTTCATTTCCATGATATTCAAAAACTTTTGAAATCATTACAGGCATTGATCGACCTTGGACATTCGGTGATTGTTATTGAACACCAGCCGGATATCATCAAATGTGCTGATTACATCATTGATATTGGTCCTGAAGCAGGAAAACATGGTGGTGAAATAGTTTTTGCCGGTACACCTGAAGATCTGATAAAAAATAAAAAGTCTTATACAGCCAAATACATCAAGGAAAAACTTGAAAAATAAAGAACAGAGAGCCGTTGAGCTCTCTGTTTTTTTATATACTATGAGTTTTATTTTCAAAAACGTTAAATATTGTATACAAATGGACTTTTCCCGATATAGGTAGAATCTTCAATCTGTGATACCAGAAATTCTGCGAGATCGGCTGCGCTGATATTTTCACCTTTACAATCCATCAGATTTGATTCCGTAGTAAAACTTTTGCCTGTCAAGTTAATAAGCGGCAACCGTACCAAAGTCCAGTTTAAGCTACTTTCTGAAAGAAGTTGATATTCTTTCTGTTTATCGGAAGTTGTTTCAGGGTAATTCTGATACATCCATTCGGTAGCCATTTTCACATGGTCATTTTTACAATCGTCTTTTGTATTTACACTTAAACCAGTTGTTACAATATATCTTTTAATTCTATATTGGTGCATAGCTTTAATGACATTTTTGGCAGCATCACTAAATATCGTTTTCTCCCCTTTTGGCTGCCCTAATGTACTTATGACAATATTGCAGCCTTCAATTAATGAATAGACTGCTGCTTCATCCCTCACATCCCCTTTTACAATCTCAATTAGAGGATTCTGCAGACTAAAATTCTCAGGATTTCTGATTAATAATTTTAAGGAATATCCTTTATTCAGAAGTTTTTGCACAAGGTATTTTCCGGATTTTCCGGTTCCGCCAATAACGGCGATTTTATTTGTTTTCATAATGATCTTATTTAAAATATAATGGTATACAAACTCCTTAATCACGAGTGATCGGTTTGCGCATCATTAAGGTTGAATTTAAATAATAGAGAAATAGATCCAGAAATTTCTGAACCTGTTATTTTCAAGCTTTAAAATAGTGCTTGATATCGGATGATATTTATAATAAGATTTTAATAAAATAAAGATACTTAATTTCAAAATATAATCATGTAAAATCAACTTCTTATTTTAATTTCCAATTCATTAAATCACTTGTAAGCGTATTATAAATTTCATATTTTAGTCTGTAATGAATTAAAAATCAATTACCATGAAAAAAATTAATGAAACTAAAAAGAAGCCACCTTGTATTGATAAGCGGCGGGGATGTTCCTTACGCAGACTGTGATCTTGAAGGAAACTGTCCTGCTGTATCAGGTTCTTATTACTGCAGCGGAGGGATCTGTTACAGATCTACTGGAGATGACAATCCTAATGGCCCTTGTAATGAACCTAAACGTGATTGCATGCCATGGGAATCAGGATGTGGATGTGTGTATTCGTAAAAAAAATAACTAACACACTGAAAATAAACTATTTAATACTTTACTTTATTAAGGTTAACACTGATAAAAATTCTTTTAAAAACAACCTCTTTATATTAGGAAAATTCAGATTTTTGTAATCAACCTATTTTATTATGACATTTAAAAAAGTAATACACTTCCTTCCTGCCTTCCTCCTTCTTACGAATTGTTCTGTAAAGAAAAGTGTAAATTTAAATAATGATTATGAAGTGAAGCGGGATACGGTAACGCTATTCGACCAAAGCAGAAACCGCAAAATCCCTGTTGCTTATTATCTGCCCAAAACCCGTAAGAAAATTCCGAATCAGCAGGTAATTATTTTTAACCATGGATATGGTTTTAATAAGGGCGGTGATTATTTTGTATACTCTTATTTAACAGAAAAACTAGCTTCAAAAGGATATTTTACCGTAAGTATTCAGCACGAACTTACTACAGATGCTCCCCTTCCCGTGGAAGGAAATCTGCAGATGGTAAGAAGACCATTCTGGCAAAACGGTTCTGACAATATATTGTATGTATTGAATGAGCTTAAAAAAACGAATCCGGATCTGGATTATAAACATCTTACTTTAATCGGACATTCCAATGGCGGTGATATGGTCGCTTTATTTGGAAATCAGCACCCTAATCTTGTATATAAAATGATTACCATGGATAATCGCAGAATGTTCCTTCCAAGGACAAGCATTCCTAAAATTTATTCATTGCGTTCTAATGATTATCCGGCTGATGAAGGCGTATTACCTACCAAAGAAGAACAGAAAAAATATCATATGATTATTCAGCCTACTCCCCTCAATCATAGTCATATGGATAATAAAGGCAGTGATGAAGAGAAAAAGATATTGAATGATTTTGTCTTACAATATCTGGAAGAATAATAGTATTGTTAGCAGGTGAAGCTTAAAAAAAATAAAAAGAATTCGCTCTTTAGGAGCGAATTCAGTAGATAAGACATCTCATTTTTTTAATTAGACAACAATAAAAAAGCACAGCCGACAATGCTGTGCTTAAATTTTTATTTCAAATTTAATTGCAATTTCAATAGTAGTAAGAAAAGCAAATAAAGTTTCCACTTCGATGTTTATTACATAGTAAATGTAGTAATATTTTTAATACGAAATATGAATTTAATGTTAAAATTCACAAGTTATCCACAATTTACTGTGGATAAGTCTATCTCTACTCCATGAATCCTCCACTTAAAAAGGGAAAAGCATCCTACAATATTGTAATAATTTAATATGGAAATCCAGAAAATATACATAAACATCAGTACAAATCTGTATTATCTGTGGTTAAATAAAAGCCAAGATATAAACATTCCGATTTTAATTATTTAAAAGAATAATTTGTATTTTTATTTTCTCATAGGCCTCATAGTTCAATGGATAGAACAAAAGTTTCCTAAACTTTAGATCCAGGTTCGATTCCTGGTGCGGCCACACACAAGGATCAGCTCTTTTCTTATCCTTTTTCACATCATTACAAACAGTTAAATCACTATTTATCAATGATATAATATGAAGTATAGAATTTACTCTTGCAGCTCGATATTCCATTCCTGTAAATTGAAGGTTTTCGGGATAGATCGAACTAATTATCTTTCTCTTCACTTCTATGCTACTTGATTGGTATAATAAAGACAAGTTACCTATCAGCGATAAAGCCTTGTCCAGACGACCATCTACTTTTTCGCGATTACGATTAGAAAGTAAACAAGAGTGAAGTTCATTCTCAAGACTTTCAATTTTTTGTTTACATTGTTTTTTTATCATCATCTTCAATTTTTTCTGCTAAAAGTTTTTCAAGGGAAGAAGTGATCTTAGTATTATAAGTCTCAATTTCAGCAATTACCCTTTTCTTCAGTCGTTTGTTTTATTATTATATTTTTTATAAGCTGTTAGCAAGATATTTTGTAAAATCCTCTAAACCGAAGGTAGAAATTCATATTTTTTTAATTCAACAAAAAAAGATTATCGACATATTCTGCACCATGTCTAAGCCCACAAGACGATTTGCTGAGCTTCTTCATCTTTATATTTTTTAATAAGTATTTTACCACAGTATACAGGATTTCTTATCGCAACATAAAAAGCTTGATTACTTAACACCTTTTTCTGAAAGCTGTCATCTGATAGTTTCAGGAGCTTCAACTCCTTTTATTATTTCATTGAAAAAATATCGCATTATGATAATGACACCCTTGCCGGTAAGAGTAAATATGATAGTAATTGAGAAGGTTTTTTTCGTTAGAAAACAGTGAATAGATACCAAATATAGTTCATTTTTATTGCTCGAAATTAAATTGCAATAAAGTTTACAATATTAAAAACTAAAAAGAAATTTTGTGTTAGAAATGAGGTTTGTAACTCCCTTTTAATTTGGCTCAAACGTACCAAATCATCAGTAAAAATGTTTGGAGATGGTCATGCATAGCCAAATATTACCACTTGAAATCAGGTACCGCTACTTTTTAACAACACATCTTAATAGGGTATTAATTTTGAAATTGATACAGTCTCTGATGATTTATTTCATACTTCTAAAGTCAATGAATAAGAATTGCGTTTGAACAACCTTAGCAATTCAACAAAATATTGAATCATCTAAGTCTATCGATACCCACGAATTTTACCATTTGATTTCTAAAGCTCAGTCTTTCACCACCAACTTTTACAGTTTCACCTGTTTATTGTATTGTTAGTTTCAATATTTTACTTTCTTTGTAAAAATGATTAAGAACGAAAGAAAAATATACCTGTATAGTGCCCTGCTGATTACACTGGTCGTTAATTCAGCAAAGCTGATGGCACTTAACAGTGATGGGATTATTGCCCGTTACTGGCAGTTCAATATTTGGGAGTATGGTTTTCAGTTTATCTACAATTTGACATTCTGTCTCGTCTTGTTGTATCTTAATCTTTCTGATGGTAAATTTTTTAGTGGGTTTAGAGAAAACAAACAATATTGGAAACTTTACACATTCAATACTCTAGTTGTTGTAACAGCCATTTTATTGGGAAGCCTAATCCATTCTGTATGGTTTGGAGTACTCCAGTTTCCGGGAGGCAGAATAAGAGGATATTTTGCCCGGTTTTTGCTCAGCAGTATCATGATTGCCGTAGTGATCCGTCTCATTCTTCTGATGCGTGAAAGCAGAAATAAAGATCTTATTAACGAGCAGCTCAATTCTGCTTATCTTACGGCACAACTGCAGCTGCTGCAGGAACAATTAAACCCGCATTTTCTATTTAATACGCTGAGTAGTCTTTCTGCTATTGTCAGGGAAAATCCGCCCTTAGCTCAAAACTACATTCATCATCTTTCCAAAATATTCAGATATACTCTGCTCCGTTCAGGAAATGATCTGGTAACTCTTGAGAAAGAGCTTGATTACTTGAATTCTTATGTCCAACTCATAAAAATGCGGTTGGAAAACACCTTTCAGATTCAAATCAATCTCAGCGAAAATATTTTAGGTAAAGAGCTTCTTCATTTATCACTTCAACCTCTGGTGGAAAATGCTGTTAAACATAACAAGGCTACCCTTTCATCTCCTTTAATAGTAGATATTTATGATGAAAATAAATGGCTTATCATCCGAAACAATCTTCAGCCAACCGTTAGTGAGGCAGAAAGAACCGGGCTTGGTCTTGTCAATCTTAATGAAAGATACAGGCTGCAACTCTGTCAGGAAATAGAAATCCTTCAAACAGAGCAATATTTCACGGTAAAACTTCCTTTATTATGACACAGAATTTACATATCGTAATTATTGAGGATGAAGCTGCTACTGCAAGAAATCTGGAATATATCCTGAAAGAGACCGATCCCGGGATTGAGATTATTACAACATTACAAAGCATCGCTGAAGCAGTAGAATGGTTCGAAACGAACGATACTATTTATGATCTGATATTTTCTGACATACGGCTTTCGGATGGGCTATCATTTGAAATTTTCAGCAGTACGAAAATATTAAAACCTGTTATATTTGTAACTGCCTATAATGATTATGCTATCGAGGCTTTTCGGAACAATGGCATTGATTATGTTTTAAAACCTTTTGACAGGGAAGAAATACTACGGACTTTACTTAAATATAATACTCTTATTGCTTCCGATACAAACAACGAACTCTCTAAAACAAAGTCTTTACTGCACGAGCTTCAGTATGCCACAAAACAATATAAAAAATCATTCCTCATCCACTATTGTGGAAGACTTATCCCCGTGGAAGCGGCTAAAATCAATTGGTTTTACACCGCTAACGAAATAGTGTATGCACATCTGGCTGATGGCAGGCAATATGTTGTGGAATTTACATTGGAACAGTTGGAACGTGAACTTAATCCTTCCCTTTTTTTCAGGGCAAACCGCCAATTCATTATCAATAAAACTGCTGTAGACGCAGTAGAATATTTTTTTAACGGAAGACTGCTTGTGAAAGTACATCCGTTACCTCAGGAACAGATAATCGTAAGCAAAGCAAAAGCCATGGATTTTAGAAAGTGGCTGGATCAGTGATAATTTCACCCTTAGATTTAGCAGGTTCACCTTTTTTTTATATTAAAGTAAACATTGGGTGTTGCTACATTTGTTTCATTAAAAATTAAAATTCTCCAAGATGCTTTTAAAACAAAAAAAACAATGGCCACTTTTTGTAATGGCATTTCTATGTATGACATTTACAAATGTATCGGCACAGGCTAAAAAATTAAAGGACTCTACTCCGGAACAGCGTGCAAAGATGCAGACGGAATGGATGACAACTAAACTGGCTTTGAATACGTCACAAATCCAGCAGGTTTCTGCGCTTAACCTTCAGTATGCCCAAAAGAATGAGCCTATTATTCAGAGTAACGAAGGTAAACGCTCCAAATTCAAAAAACTAAAAGCTTTACAGAAAGAAAAATCCAATGCCCTGAGCCAAATTCTTGATGCAGCACAATATAAAAAGTATCAGGAAATCAAAGATCAGATGATTCAAACTTTAAAAGAAAAAAGAAAATGAAAAAACTATTTTATCCATGGGTAATGATTATATTTATTACCACTTCAGCATGTTCTCAGAGTACTAATGATAATGAGGAAGCTCCTGATTTCCAATCGAAACTCGGTATCAGAAATACCCTTCAGGGACCTATACAAAAACCGACATCAGGATATGGGGCAGATGGCAACTATGAAGTGGCTGAAATTGATTTTAATAACCCACAATATACAGGAACACAGGTTTCTATATTCTATCCTAAAGGAATTACTTCTCCCAGACCTACAATATTCTTTTCACATCCCTTTGGTGGTGAGGATAAAGAATACAATATAGAGCTGTATAACTTTATCGCAAAAAAGGGTTATGTTGTAGTATTTGTACCTTACCGTACTGTTGATATCAGTGTTGATCACCGTTACCAAACCCTATGGGAAGGCTTCATAAAAGCTGCCACAGATTATCCCAATATTATTGATACTCAGAAAGTAGGCTTTATGGGGCATTCTTTCGGTGGTGGAGCAAGTATTGATCTTGCCTATAAAGCGTTTACGGGAAAAGGTTGGGGCCAAAACGGGCGTTTTCTTTTCACTATGGCTCCCTGGTATTCTTTTAACTGGAACAGTACATTAACCACCCAACAGCAATTGCAGAGTTTTCCTTCTAACACCAAAATGATCACCCAGGTTTATGACGAAGACGATATAAACGATCACAGAATGGCAATTGATATCTTTAAAAACATTAATATTTCTAATGCTGAAAAAGATTTCATTTATATTAAATCATCAACTGTTAACGGATACAATTATGTAACAGATCACACAATGCCAAGTTCCCGAAAAGTATTTGATGCATTGGATTATTATGGTGTATATCGTCTTTTAGATGCCATGATGGATTACAGCTTCAACGGTAATGCCGGTGCCAAAAATGTGGCTTTAGGCAATGGTTCCGCTGCACAAGTTACCATGCCTTCCTATAACGGACAAGCGATGGCTCCACTGGAAGTTACAGATAATCCTACTCCTAAATATCTGCAAATCAAATATCAGTTTCCATGTGGAAGCAGTACAAACCCTAGAATTTCTTACTGTAACTAATATGAAAAACAGCTTTCTTTGAATAAAACACATTTAAAATAGTAATTAAAAAGGCTTTCCCGCTATGTGGAAGGCCTTTTTAATTATCGGAAACTATTTATTTTAGCGGATCAAAAATATAATCAATTAATAGTATATTGTATTCAAAAAACAATTAACAATGTCTGTCAAACATCAGGTTGAAAACCAAACAAAAAAAATCAAAAAATTCTTTGGTCTTTTAGGTCCCGGACTGACAACGGGAGCAGCTGATGACGATCCTTCAGGCATTGCTACCTATTCTCAGACAGGAGCTCAGTTTGGTTATGGTCAATTATGGACAGCTCTCTATATGCTACCGTTTATGACTGCCGTGCAGGAAGCCTGTGCAAGAATAGGAATGGTTACCGGTAAAGGACTTACAGGTGTTATCAAAGATCATTACAGCAAAAAAATACTCAATAGTTCTGTAGGATTGGTTGTCATTGCCAATACTATTAATATCGGAGCGGATATTGGAGCCATGGCAGCTGCCGCACAATTAATTATTCCTGCTGATATTGTTATACTAATGCTATTTTTTACTGTTAGTATACTTACATTAGAGGTCTTCACCAGTTATCGGGTATATTCAAAAGTTCTTAAATGGTTGGCATTATCTCTTCTTGCCTACCCTCTTACAGCTTTTATTATAGATCAGCCATGGAAAGAAATACTAAAAGCATCCATTGTTCCCCATTTCGAATTTTCTTTCAATTTCCTGTTCATTATCACCGGAGTTTTTGGAACAACGATTACACCTTATATGTTCTTTTGGCAGGCATCTCAGGAAGTGGAAGAAGAAAACGAGAGAGGTTTGATCCAAGACGGAAAACCCAACATCGGATGGCGCCATATTCATGCGATGAGAAAAGATAATAATATAGGCATGGTCATTTCTGAATTTACAACATGGTGTATTATACTAGTTGGGGGAACTGTTCTTCATAGTGCTCATATAACAGATATTAATACTGCGGCTGATGCAGCCAAAGCTTTAGAACCTCTTGTGCAATCATTTCCAAATTCGGGGTTGATATCAAAAATCATATTTGCCATAGGAATCATTGGTCTAGGATTACTGGCAGTACCCGTTCTTTCAGGATCGGCATCTTATGCTGTTTCTGAGGCTCTCAACTGGAATGCAAGTTTAAATCTGAAATTTGCAAGAGCAAAAGGATTTTATATGGTTATCATTACCTCTACACTTATTGGTCTGTGTATGAATTTTATTGGGATTAATCCTGTGAAAGCATTGGTTTATACCGCAGTACTCAATGGTGTAGCTGCAGTTCCTCTATTGTTTCTTATTATCAGAATATCTGCCAATGAAAGTATTATGGGAGAATTCAAAAGCAGATGGCTTTCAAAAAGTTTATTGTGGGCAACTTTCATTTTTATGGCAACAGCGTCAATTGCGATGTTTTTTACGATCTAAAATAAATCCGAAAATAATGCAGACTGTGTCGTATAAGTTAATATTGCCACTTTTTCACATAATTAACTTTAATTCTAATTCATTTCTTATAAGATTTTCTCTCAAAAGAAGAGATTGCAAAACACATCAAAAAAATGAAGAATAAGAAGGGGCTTTAAATGCAGCAGCGTTTAATGGAGTACTTATGAATTAGAAAAAGGAATTGATATGTTTTCATTGTGAGTTTAGATTGCATGCATCTTTGGTTAGGAATTAAATAGTGATTTGAAAATGTAGTCTAAAAGTATTTAAGATATAAGAATCCATTTTTAATTCATAATGCACTCTAAAAAAAGGTAATTCCAAGTAATCTTGAAACTGAAGCCTTCCCAAAGAAGGGAAGATTACCCAACAATAAACTATCTCAACCAAAGTATTATAAAAATACTATTATGACCGGATATCCCATACTACGTAAAGTACTTTATTCATTTTGGGAGTACTCCCACATATTATTACAAGAATTGAGTCTATATTCAGTAGGAGATAAACTTGTAATATAACAGTCAGAAAACACCTCTTTCCTTCTATTATTATCGCTTAGGAAAGTTACAATACGTCTTTGCCTGTTTTATCTAACCATGCTAGGCTTACCTTTCTGGCTTGTTCATCTACATCTTTCATAAAAATTGATTAAAATTATGAATAAAAAGAAACTATTAGAAAAGAAAGATTGGAAATATTATGTTTTTGAAGAGGACGGCAATATTGAATTATCTGTTCCTATTCCCAATCCCAGCCCAGGATTTGATATCATTTATATTCTGAATGAATCTGAAAAAGAAATGTACCTGCATGCAGGCATTAAAGCCCTTGAAGACAGAATATAAGATATGAAAAATAACTTTTCAAATTATAAAATGAATTCATGGAGATAATCATATTATGCCGGCTTTAACAAAAACATTATCTCCCAATATGTATGATAGCTTGATAGAATATGATGAATGAGAGTTATCATTTTTGCTTAATCCGACACAGACTAACCCACTCATCAATAAAAGGATTTGAAGATACTTTTGTCCTTGTTACACACAACCAAATGGCGCCAACTGTTTCCAGTAGACGCCATTGTTATTGAATAGGAATATTTATTTAATTAATACTTTTCAGTGAATTAGATCTATGAAAGTAAAGCTATTTCTTAACTTCCGCAATAGCATCTTTAATTCCTCCTCCAGCAACTTCAAAGAATGAAGGTCCTGCCAGAAGATATACTTTTTCTAATTTCTTAGTTTTGGAAAGGTTATGTTCTTTCAAATAAACTTCGGAGCGGTTTGCATTCACAATACCTCTTACTACGTTTCCTGCTACCAGAGCTGTTGGAGAATCAATACCGGCATCTTTTAAATCGCTTGCAAAGGCAAAATTACTTACCCCTAATCTCATTGCTTCACGTGCTGCAACCTCTCCCACAGATGTCATCAATTCAGGAGTGAATTTGTTTCGGTCTCCTAAACCGATTAGCAACAGTCTTTTTGCAGACATGGAACCTTTTGGAGGAGAAATCAAAATTGTTTCCAAAGAATGCCCTTTGAAGTAACCTCCTTGTCTTATTTTTGTAAATTCTCCTTTCAAAGCTTCATCCAAATGCACCAATCCGTTCAGGTTGGCGGGCAATGCCTGAGCACTGTGGATGTCATTATCCGTATATTCAAAAACACAGGCAACCTGTAATTGAGCATCTGCAGAAGATGGTCCCTGAACCAATCCAATCATTGAAATCCCATCAACAGAACCCCAGTTTTTTGAAGCTCCAACTGCAGTGGGAACTACAGAGGAATTTGCAGTTGTTGTTTGAGAAAAAGTTAAAGTTGAAAAAATTAACCCGGTAATTAACATGGATTTACACAACGTATTCTTTACTATATTTTTCATAATAATTGTTTTAAATGTTTAATTTTTAGTATTTATCAAAGTTAGTTTTAGAAATAATTCTCAGCATTGACGTGAGATAATTAAAAAGATCTGATCCATTAAAATTTGAATACTATTCTTGAATTAATAAAAAGTCCGTCTTTATCATTTTCGATAATATCATCTACAAATGCTCCGGTTTTGAAATACTGGATCCCTGTATTGAAGGTCAAAAATTTATTGATTTTATAATTAAAACTCCCTAAAAAAGCGGTTCCGATATATCTCTTTTTAGAGTTCATTGAAGTAAGATTTAATGAGCCGCTTGGCCTGTAAACACCATCCTGTAAAGAATATCTCCAATTGAAAACCACATCTGCCTGAACTGTTATTTTATTACTCAAATCTATGGTTGCATAAGGATGTATATCGATAAGATTCACTGGTCCTATTTGTGGATTGAATCCGAAATACCCACCTTTCGGATAGAGCGGATTGAAAGTCTCCAATTTTCCATCACCTTTGTTTTTGTCGCCTGAAATATAATCGTTACGAAGATTGATGGTGGGTTTTCCTTTCACATTTTCAAACATATACCCTATATCCGCAGAAGCTGTCCATGCACTTATTGTTCCTTTATTAAAGTTCCCGAACTGATACGCCATTTCAAAGTTGTAAATAAAACCACCTCCATATTTCCAAAACCGGCCGCCTAAAGTATGTCTTGTCTCATCTCCTATTCCATCTTCAAAACGAGATTCCTTTCTGTGAATTCCCAGATAATACCATTCTAAATTCCCACTTTCCGGAAGAATCAAGGTATTATAACTTCCCCAAAGGCTTACAGATTTTGAAATCTTATTATCAAAAGCTCCGGTATTAATTTCGCTTGCCATCATCATAAAAGCATCTGATTTGAAGTTTCCTCTTTGATACATTAATTTCAATCCATCAAAATAAAGTCTTAAGTTTGGACCTTCCCGCACAGAAATTAATCTTCCGCTTCCATAATCCAGTTCCTGTCTTCCCGCACGAACAGTTAATTTTTCTTTTTCATTTTTAACGACATCCACATCCAGGAAGAGGTTCTGAACATTAAGATGATCTTCATCAATTGGTCTTGGCCCGTTCTTCCTTCCGTACTCCCAAGCACTTCTCAACTGCCCGAAAACCCTTACCCTTGAACCTAAATGCAAATCACCATGAACTGTATATCTCTGGATAAAAAAAGGATTGCTTCCAATGCCCAATCTGCCCCAGTCTTCATTATTAAATTCCACAAATTCCGCTCTTGCTTCTCCGCCTAAGGATAAATATTTACTGCTCTTATCTTCAGAAAGCGGAATATATTTCAGAGAATTATAAAATGTTTTAGCTGAATCCCGGTAAGTTGCATAATTCTCATCAAACCTCATGAGTTTAAATTGTGCTGAAACCACAATGGGAAGAATAATCTGAACAATCAATACTATCTTAATCAGCTTTTTCATTTTATTTTTTTTCTTATATAATGATCAATCGAATATTTCCCCGGACCCACAAAAAGCAGAAACAAATAACATAAACTATACATAAACGGTGTGTCTTTTATCAGTAAAGCATCATTCCAATGAAGAACAAAATATCCGGTTAAAGTCACCGCTAATATTGGTAAAATTGCTACTCTTGTAAATAATCCGAAGATGACAAATACAGGAAAAAACAAGTTAGCAGCGTCAGCAAAAAGACTGTTGAATGCTTCCGGAAGCTTTAATGGATTGGGAACCTTTTCCGCTTCCACAACACCTATTCCGAGTTTTTTCAGTCCGTGAGCAAAAATTAATTCTAATGATAATGCTGTTCTGAAAATAAATAATGCAATGTGAATTAATTTTCCTTCAAGGCTCGTATTGTTGATGGTTTCGATGAGCTTTTTCATAGTTGTAAGTTTGAAAATGATTGGATCGTATTTGATAGTGTATTCTTTTAAACCACCCCGTCAAAAATTCTTTGAATTTTCGCCCCCCTTCCAAAGGAGGGGAATTTTGGAACGAAGCAGCTTTTAGTTTCGTTATTTGGTCTGATATCCGCCGTAATATTTTACAGGAGACCATTCAGGAAGTACAGGAAGCGAAGCTGGAGCAACATGCTTGTATGTTTCGTCCCCATACACTACTTTTCCGTCAACAATGGTTAATTTTGAAGTAATATCTTTAATTTCTTCTTCATTAACACTGAAATAATCTCTGTCTAAAATGGTAAGGTCTGCGAAATATCCTTCTTTGATTTTTCCTTTTTCATAATCCTTTATAAGCTCATACCCTCCAAAAGTAGAAAGTGATAAAGCTGTTTTTCTGTCCAGAGCATTTTCTTTTGCCATAACCTGAGTTCCACCCAAAGTTTTTCCTGAAGTAACCCAATATAAAGCAACCCACGGATTATAACTTGCCACTCTCGTTCCGTCTGTTCCCAACCCCACAGGAATTCCCATTTCAAGCATTTTCTTTACCGGTGGAGAAGCCAAAGCAGCTTTTTTACCATAGCGGTGGATGAAACTTTCACCCTGATAGGCCATTCTGTGTTGCACTGCAATGCCTCCGCCCATAGTCTTAATTCTTTTCATGTTTTCTTCAGACACTGTTTCAGCATGATCAATAAACCAAACCAATCCGTTCAAAGGGGTTTCTCTATTGACTTCTTCAATGACATTTAAAAACCTTGTAATACTTTCATTATAGGTTGCGTGAATTCTGAAAGGCCATCTTTTTTTCACCAAAAGACTCACCACATCTTTCATATTTTTCTCCATTGTTGCAGGTAATTCTGGTCTTGGAAAAAGAAAATTTTCAAAATCGGCACCATCTGAAACCAGGTTTTCTCCACCTCCATTCACATGATAATCAATTTCATTATGGTCATTATGCCCGTGGTCATCAATATCAACCATTCCGGTCCATTTTGTATAATCAGACAATTCAGAACCCTTCTTTTGAGCAAACAAATAATAGGGTAATCTAACCGTAATCTTTCCCTGCTTATTCAGAGCATCCGTTGTTCCGTAGTCGTCAGGGAAATTCTGAAAACCACCACCCGCATCCATCACAGCAGTTACTCCAAGACGATTGAGTTCAGTCATATACTGTAATGTAGAATTTTCTTTTTCCGCCTCTGATAATTCAGGTAATTTTGCTAAAGTTGAGTACAGAATAAAGGCATTAGGTTCTGCAACCAACAAACCAGTAGGGTCACCATTGCTGTCTTTTTCAATTAAACCCTGAGACGGATTGGGTGTGTCTCCGTTAATATTTAATTCCTTTAAACCAGCTTTATTTAACCAGGCTTTTCCGTAGAGATACATCACAAAAGCTGGAACATCACCCGTTGCTTCGTTGATTTCTGCCAAAGTTGGCAATCTTTTTTCTTCAAACTGATATTCATTCCAACCACCAATCACTCTTACCCATTGTCCTTTCGGCGTTCTCCGGGCCTGCTCCTTCAGCATTTCTAAAGCTCTCTTCAAGGTTTTCACACCGTCCCACCGAAGCTCTGTGTTATAAAATCTTCCCCCACGAATTACATGTAAATGGCTATCAAATAATCCGGGAATCACTCTGTTTCCTTTAGCATCAATTAATTTTGTAGAACTTCCTTTTAGTTTTAAAATTTGAGTATTCGTTCCTGTCCGGAAAATTTTATGATCTTTAATGGCAACTGCCTGAACTTCCGGATTTTTATCATCCATCGTTGTTATTTTTCCGTTGGTTACAATTAAGTCAGCTTTCTGAGCATTCATCAATCCTGCTCCTAACACAATTGAGAATAGAATTTTATGTACTGATTTCATAATTTACTTTTAGTGGTTTGAAAAAGAAAAGGCAGGTAGGTTTTCAACCTGCCATTGTTGAAATTGATTAGTGTTTAAGCATATCCTGCGCATACTGGATTCCTAGACCGTAAGCACCACCATATTTTTTCATTAAATCATTCACTGGTTTATACGTTTCTTTTCTAGACCAATCTCTCTGTAATTCAAGAACATACTGAACAGATGTAATCGGACGCGCACCAGCCTGAACCATTCTTGTAACTGCCTGGTCATGAGCTTCTTTAGAAATGTCACCAGAAGCATCTGTGATAATATACACCTCATACCCTTCATCAATAGCAGATAAAGCCGGACCTACCACACAAACGCTTGTCCACAGACCTGCAAGAACCAGTTTCTTTTTATTTTTTCCTGTGATTGCTTTATGAGCATTTACATCTTCCCAAGTGTTCATCGTAGTTCTATCCACATATCCACTTGTTGCTTCAGGATAAACTTCTGAAATTTCTGGAAAAACAGGTCCTGCGAACGATTTTTCTGCCACTGTAGTTACCACTGTAGGAACATTGAAGATCTTTGAACCTCCGGAAATTAAGGCTACATTATTTCTCAGTTCTTCCATGCTGATACTTTTTGTTGCGAATGCCATCTGTCCTTCGTGGTCAATTAAAACCAAAGCGTGGTTTGTTGGGTTCAGCATTGATTTCCCTGCGTTCTGAGCGAATGCTGTTACCGATACTACTACTGCTGCGAATGTTAAGATTAACTTTTTCATAATGTTTAACTTTTTAATGTTGTTTAGTAAGAATTTTATTCTAAATTTTAAAATCTTACTGAGTATTTGTTTGATTTTGATATGGCAAATTTAGAACAGTCAGAAGGCCTACACATTTAACTAGTTTAATAAATTATTTTTTATGATAAAAAGTTGAATTTATTTTCACCCTTTGTAATAGAACCTAATTTCAACCTGATGAAATTCAATTACGAAACATATCAAACAACTAACAAACAAGTATTTAAAACAAAAAAATGTTTTAATTACAAACAAAAAAAATAGACTTAGATAATAAAATCCAAGCCTACATACTTTACATGTTTCACATTAAAAAAAGTGATTGTTTAATTTTCCCATTACATCATCACCGGAGCTTCCATCGACAATATCTTTATATTTCTTGAAATTGATTTAATGTTCAAATCGGAAATAAACAAGAATCTTAATGAATCCAAAATCTCCGTCTTTTTGATACCGTAAATTTAGAGTAATGAGATATAATGTACATTTAACTAGTTTAATAAATAACCCTTTATTTTATTCTAAATAAAAAAGATGATTTACACATTCTGTATAAACCACCCCGTTGCATCATCAGTCGGAATGCTCTTTCAAACTTCGGAACCTTCTGCATTAGTTCCTCTTTAGTTTCCGGATTCAATACTGGAATCCAAATGCTGTATCTTCTCCATCCAAATATTCATAAATGCTTTCTATTCTTAATAAATCCTCTTTAAAAAAAATTCGAGAAATCATCCGTTGGGGCCACTCACAGAATCCTAATACCGCAAACTATCAATAAACTCAGAACTTTCATTTTCATCAGGAAAATAAAACTAACATTATCTATGTATATCTACCGACAGTCATTATTGGCATGATGTTTTTGGTGATTAGTTGAAATTAAAACTAATTTCCGTACATTTGTTAGGAAGCATAAACATAGAGCTTCATACTTTACTTAAGGCTTACCATTATTTATCACAATATGTCTGAAAATCAAAATAACATATCTGAACTAGCCTTAGAGTTAGGTTGGGCAATGACTGAAATGAAGAGCCGTTTACGGCAAAAGATTCAGGCTCGCGTTAATGAATACGATCCGGATCTTTCTTTTGAACTGATTGAAATTCTTGGGCTTCTTTCCAGGAACGACGGGATCAATCAACAGGAAATAGCCAATAAGGTAAGTAAAGATAAATCGAGCATTACCTATCTTATTAATGTTCTTGTGAAGCGGGAACTGGTAGAACGGATTGCCTATAAAAATGACAGAAGAAATAAACAGATTTTTCTTACTTCAAAAGGAAGAAAATTGATAGAAAAAGTATATCCATGGGCATTAGAATTGTACAAAAAAGCAGCCGGTGATCTTCATCAAGATGAAATCAGCAAAGCACTTCTTTTGGTAAAAAAAATGACCGCCAACCTCGAATAATCAGGATTTAAAAAATAGATAAAATGAGAACAATCCTTGTACCTATTGACTTTACCCCTACTACAGAAAATGCTGTAAAAGCTGCTGCAGAATGGGCAAAATACTATGAATACCAAAACATCATCCTTTTAAAAATTGCCGGAGAATCAGAATTTGATTATCTGCATATTGCAGAAGGTCACTCATTCGTCAATGAAGAAAGTGTCAATAGCCTTTTAGAAAGAACAGAATTACGATTTGACCAGTTAAGTCAAGTCGTTGCAGAGATTTCACCAGAGGTAAAAGTCTCCAGGCTTTTAAGTGACTGGGCGATTACCAGAAGTATCAATGAAGTATTGAAAAATGAGCCGTCGATCGAAATGATCATTTTGGGAAGTGATGATTCCACTTCCTCCAATGAAAGTTTTGTGTCCGAAAATATTATCCGTATTGCAAGAACAAGTCCTGTTAAAGCCTTGATTGTTCCCAATAGCCATCAATATAATAGCATTCACAATATTGTAATTCCCTGTGATATCAATGGCATTAAAAAGCTTGAAAGGCTGTTCCATCATAAATCAATTATTCAGAAACATGATGTACATCTGTCATTCCTGAATATCAATACTAAAGAAAAAACGGAAATCAACTCTGATAAAAAGAAAGAACTTGAAGACTATATCCGACAGCATTTAACGGAAATTCCGAGCAGTATTCATTATTCCTATGATGAAAATGTGATCAATGGGATTTTAACTTTTGCTGCTTCAAACAATACAGATCTTATTATTGCTTTGCCGGGCAAACATAGTTTCCTTTATTATATGGCGAGCAGAAGTATTTCTGAAGGGCTTTATCAAAATACCAATTTGCCCGTTTTGATTTTGAAATAAAAGTTGATATTAATAACCAGATCTTGAATTGCTTTTTAAGACAGCTGGAAAATAATAATCTGTTATCCGGCTTACCAAGAATACATATTTTACTATAACATTTAAAAACCGCATCAAATTTATTAATACGGTTTTTAAATGTTTTTTTGAAATCAATAAACTGCACATTGTTAAATAATTGAAAAAAAACTTATTCAGAAAAAACTAAAATGAGATAAACTTTCATTACTTATCAGCTTAAGAAAGTTCGTCAATTATAGTAGTATATTCTGGAAAATTTTGAGCCCTCAGAGCTCAAAAAATTTTTACGAAAATAACTTGTTATTAATTTTAAACCTACATAGTTTATGAAACACTACCAATCTGATAAAAATAATTTATCTAACATTATAAAAGGTTCTATAATTATATTTTGACATAGCAAAAACAATCTTTCAACTGTTTTTCAATATATTCTATATAATCATATTCCATAAGACCAATCGTGTATTTATCCCATGGAGCCAGTAGATTTTCATTTTTGTTGATATAAAAATTAATTAACTCTAACAGGGCTTTTCTACTCAATTCCTCTTCTGTATAATTTTCAATTCTTTCTAATTCTTCGTGATTGATAATTACATTATACAGAGATAATAACTGCTGTTTACAATTATTTTCGCCAAAAATAATTATTGAATTTTCTAGTTTGGAAGATGAAAATCTTTTTAAAATAAAAACAGGAGTATAATCCTGATAAGGCTCTCCCCATTCAAATTTTCCCTCTTCAATTTTACAATTAGGTATTGTTTCTATGTCTATATAATTCTGCATAATCGAGTAAGCCCCGTGTTTCTTTACCTGTTTTACATTTCTATATCAACAGCGATTTGATTTACTGCCTATTATAAAATAATTAATAATATTTTCATGTATTAATTCTCACAAATATATATATTTTCTCTTCTTTTACTTGTTTAATATGGCTTTATATTCCTTTACATTAATCAAAAATTTCCGACATTTGCACCAATTAAATAATAATGGAAGAATTTGAACTCCCCGTAACCTATAAAGGAAAAGAAGAGCTTTTCAATGTAAAACTGGCAACATTTACCCATGGTTATAAATTCTATGTAGATGTAAAGGGTAACGAAGTGGTTTTTGAACGGGATGATTCAGGCAATATGCGGGCGCTTGTACAGGATACCTCATCAGAATCTAAAGTAGATAAAGGGCTTATTGAAGCCATTATGGAGGTATTTAATGCACTTTAATCTAAGTTGACTCCAGTCTATAGGCTTTAAGGCTTTTCCCTTTATGTCTTTTGAAAAACTTATTGATATGGCTTTCATCCGCAAATCCAAACTCATCGGCAATTTCATGAACTCTTTTATCACTGAAGCGTAATCGATGTTCTATCAAACGAATTTTATAGGAAGAGAGATATTGCTGGATCGACTCATTACACTGTTTACGAAAATAACTGCCAAGATACGTTGCAGATAATCCGAACTCATTAGCAATGGTTTCTACTTTCAGAAGTTTAGGCTGACGTATATTTTCCTGAATATAATCCAGAATCTGAAGAATACGGACATCTGTATTGGATGAGATATTCTCAGGTTTGATAACTGCAATGTTCCTTGCTGCAATCACAATGATTGCATTCACCAGATGCCGGGTAAGATCTTCATTATATATTGACTCATGTTCTATGGCCTGCTGTAAATTCTGAATGAGCAAGCTTATCATTTTTTTATCCTCGTTATTCACAAGTACCGAGCCTGATAAATGGGAGGCATAATATAAAAGGCATTCGATATGATCTATACTTTTCCACTGGTATTCTTTAATGTAGTTTTCCCCAAAACGAATCACCATAAACTCACAGATTCCATTCAGATCAAAGCCATGATAGTCATTAGGAGTAATTAAAAACAGGTCCCCGGCAGCATAAGCAATTTTATTCTCATTAACGATATGATCTCCAATTCCGGAAATCACATACACCAATTCAAAAAAATTGAATTGCCTGTCCTTTAACGGGCACTGATCTATCTTTTCATAAAAAACTTCAAGGGACTGGTATATATTTTCTCTTGCCATAGCACAAAGGTACCTAAATAAGCTTTAAATATACCTGTTTTCACCTAGTTTATCAGTCTATTTTTGCGATACAAAATTGATTTGTAATGCAGGAAAAAATAGATACTGAACTTTTAAAAGCTATTACTGACAGTCCATTTAACGGAATTAACTATGAATATTTATTGGCCAATCATCCAGAAAAGATCAGAGAAGAAGAAATGGCTGTAATGACAATGGAAGAATTACCGCCTGTTCCTTCATCTCTTTCTGTAGAGAACATCTGTATTCCTTCTTCTGAACCCCAAAGAAATATAAGACTTAGAGCTTACCAACCAAAAGGAAAGCAAAACTTACCGGTACTGCTCTATTTTCATGGAGGAGCTTTCATATACGGAACACCGGAACAATATGATTTTATCTTTTATCGATTGGCTTTGGACATTGACGCAGCAATTGTCTCCGTAGATTATCGTTTAGCTCCCAAACATCCCTTCCCTGCTGCTATGGAAGATGGTTATGATGTTTTATTATGGTTATCAGAATCTGCTGACCAAATTGGAGGAAATAAAAACAGGATAATGATCGGCGGAAGCAGTGCCGGAGCTACTATTGCGGCTTCCATAACTCATTATGCCAGAGATAAAGAGGAAATAAACATCCTGCATCAATATTTATTGTACCCTCCGACAGATCATCTATTGAAAACCTCATCAATGAATGAACTGGCCCATGCTCCTATGCAGACTAAAAAAGCTGCTGAATGGATGTGGAAACATTATTTACAACCTTCAACAGCTCATCCCCCTCGGTATTCTGTTCCATGCCAGGAGAATAATTTTAAAAACCTTCCTGAGGCTACCATTATTCTATGTGAATTTGATCCACTAAAAGATGAAGGAAAGGAGTATGCGAAAAAATTACAGGATGCAGGAATTTCAGTTACTCTATTGGAAATTGAAGGCGCTGTACACGCTTTTGATTTCTTTCCTTGCCAGCTCTCTGAAGCTTTTCACCAACAACAAGTCAAATTATTTAACCGTATTTTAACTCGGAAATCATGAAAAAAATTGTCGTTATTAACGGACATCCGAATCAGGAAAGTTTTAATTCTGCTATTGCAGAATCCTATATCAATTCTAGTAGAGCTACCGGTGCTGAGGTGCGGTATATCGCCATTGGACAACTGAAATTTAATCCTAATCTGCAATTTGGCTACTGTCAGCGCATGGAACTGGAGCCTGATCTTGTAAAAGCCCTGGAAGATATTCAATGGAGTGAGCATCGGTGTGGATACATCCTGTTTGGTGGCTGGGTATGCCTGCTATCATGAAAGGGTTCTTTGATAGAACATTTCTCCCCGGAATTGCTTTTAAAAACGATAAGAAAGGAGACCGCAAAGGGCTCTTGAATGCAAAATCAGCAAGAATCATTACTACAGCAGGGGATCTATCCCTCAAGGTTTATGAGGATGAATATCAGTCAAGCGGACTTATTCAGCTCAAGAAAGGTATTTTAGAATATTGTGGCGTTTCACACATTGAGAACCATTTTATAGGTCCGTTGTATGAATTAACAGCAAAGGAGAGAAAAGAATGGCTAGACACCATCACAGGATTAGCCATCACTGATTCTTTATAAAATTTTAATATACTTCCAGATCCTTAGTTCCTTTGGGACGATAAAGGTAAAGGGTAATGTAAGTTGTCGTTATATTATCCTTTCCTTTTCTTTTAAAACCTCCCCAAAGAGCTGATTTTTCATTATTGATTTTCTGCAGGCATACGATTTTACCATCAGCATAAAAGGTCATTTTATAGTCTTCAATTGGTTTTAAATCAAAAAATGTAATATCAGTATTTGTTCGGAATACATATTCATTCCATCTATCCTTTATCTCATTTGGCAGTAAGTCCAGTTGTTTTGCTACTCTTTTTTCTCTGCTATAATAAATCGTTGCCAATGTGCTCCATGAGCCGGTCATGTAAATATCTCTTATTTTATTGTATTTAGCAGCTACTTCCTGCTCGAGAGCCTGCAGTTTATCTTTATCATCGGTTAGTAAAACCTCAGCATTTTCAAGAGTTTCTATATGATAAGGAATGTCTGCAAAAAAAGTGAATGCATCTTCAAAAGTATTGTTATTTACCCGTTTCTTTTTAGATGTTGAATATTTTCTCACTTCGTCTTCTTCAGAGTTTCCCGTCTTATTTTTCAGTGATTTTACAATCTTCACCTGTATTTCTGAATTGGGAGAAAGCTCCGTATTTAAAACATTCTTATCCTGATTAAATCCCGGAGTCATTTTAATGGTAATTTTCTGATTTCCTTTTTTAGTAATCCCTTCATTCAGCGGAAAATAAGAACCGGCCAAACCGCTACCGGAGGTATCAATATGTTTTATAACAGGAATATCATTAATTAAGACTTCAAAAGAACAGTTGCTGCTGGAAATATAAGCACCATAACGAGGTTCATCCTCAAAATATCGGATTTCCTGAACCGTTGTGGGGTTATTCTGATGGAATATAACCTGCTCCGTGTTCTTCTCTGCATGAGCTGGCAAGGATAATATCAAACCTAATAAAAAATATTTCTTCATAATTTCTTGATCTCATCCGTAATTTTTCAATGAGACATCCATGATAATTAGTTTACTGTTAGAGTCAGGAATAGTCATTTTCCTGATCTGATAAAAATAAGATATTTTTTCATACGGATATATCCTATTTCAAGAGGTAAATTCAATACTATACAAATGATCCCAGCAAGTCTGACCACAATCTAACCGGAGTACAATATTATGACGGGAAAGATATAAATATAAAAGTTATATTACCCATGTGGACAGTAATGGAAACAGCTCAACAAATGTTTATAACGCAACAGGAACAAAAAACAAATAGATATTTTCCGGATTTCTTTTTTCTCTACTGAAAAACAATTGATTACATTTGTATAATCAGAAAAATCTGTTTAGTTTTATTTGGAGAAAATGAAGTCTTAGTTCAATCTCTTCAGTTTCAATCTATGAAAAAACTGACTTTTTTATTTTTGATGATTACATCTAATTTTATTGAAGCCCAACAAACAAAGGTAGAGCAATTCAGTACTGCGCTGGATTCTATCCGTACCCAATTAAAAATACCCGGAATGGCCGTTGCTTTAAAGCAAGGAAATATTGTTTTGCTTCAAAAAGGTTATGGATTTGCAGATCTGGAAAAACATATTCCGGCTACAGCGCAAACAACTTTTCGGGTGGCATCCGTAACAAAAACTTTTACCTCTACCCTGGTAATGCAGTTTGTAGAACAAGGAAAACTGAAACTGGATGATCCTGTAGAGAAATACGGGATCAATCTGAATAATCCCGGAATCACAGTAAAACATCTGCTTACCCATACTTCTGAGGAAATTCCGGGATCTCATTTTCAGTATAATGGATATCGATATGGATTACTGGGGCCAATTCTGGAAAAAATATCCGGCCTTCCTTTTTACCGGTTATTGTCAGAAAATATACTGATACCTCTGAGAATGACATCCTCTGCGCCATCTATTACCCCTGAACAAGTGGACGAATTTAGTTCTGCAAACCCTTCCGTTCTTTCTTTTTTCCAGACAACCTTCAATAGACTTGCTAAACCTTATGAACTGACTTCTTCAGGTGATATTAAACGGATTGAGTATCTTAATGAATTTGGTGCATTTGGCGGACTGGCAACAAGTGTTGCTGATCTGTTGAAATATTCGGATGCTATTGATCGTTATCAGCTTGTTTCGAAAGCAGGACAAAAACTGGTTTTTACTCCTAACAGAACCGAGTCAGGTTTTATCACACCCTATGGATTGGGCTGGTTTGTGGAATCTTATAAAGGAAGAGATTATTATTGGCATTATGGACAAACCAATGGAGAGTCGGCTCTCTTTATAAAAGTACCATCACAAAAGCTTACTCTAGCTGTAATATGTAACACAGACAGGCTCAGCCAGCCATTTCCGCTTGGTGACGGAGATCTGATGATGTCACCTGTCGGAAGCCTTTTCTATCATTTTTTTATTGACGAAAACAGACATCCGGATCATCAGCTGGAAAATAAGGAATTAATAAGTAAAGCTTCCATGGCTATCTTAAATAATGATACCCTAAAAGCCCAAAAGTTATATGAGGAGTATAAGAAAAGAAATAAGTTTAATGCAAAGCCATACCACCCATCGGAAAAGGTTATTGCAGAAATCCAAAATGTCGGGATTGATAAAAATCTTACCCGTACTTTCAGTCTTTCCCATCCTACCTCCATAAACATATTGGGTGTAGGTGAAAACTGTTCAGGAAACGGCAGCTCATGGTGTGATTACGGTTGGATTGAAGATTTTTCGGGGAGAATGGTATGGCAAATGCAGAATCAGCCATCTTCTCATGCTGGCGGAGCTGTGAAAAATCAGAAAGTAAATCAGGAGATCATTCTTCCGCAGGGAAAATATACACTTCATTACAAATCGGATTCCGGACATGCCTATAACCATTGGGATTCTTTACCTCCTGATGATTTTTTCTGGGGAATCATCCTCTTGACAAACACTCAATAACTCTGATTTTAATTTTATCCTTATTCAAAAACCACATAGTTTACCTTATCTACTCCGGTATTACCAGTTTTCTCATGATAAGCATACAAGATAAGTTCATAATTTCCCGGAGTATTAATGAGATGGGTTCCTTCAAATAAGTTGGTGGACACCCACGACATATCAATATTTTTAACGAATTTCCCGTCTTTCTTCAGAATTCCTTTCACTTCAATCTCGTCAGAATTCCATACCCCACCTTTCTCAATCACACAGCCGCACATCATCACAATATTGGCCTGAAACAGGAATGGTTTATCCTTAATGGTATTCAATGCAATATACTGATGGGTTCTCGGTTTTAAAATATCAATAATATATCCTGGAATTTCGAGAATAATTCCTTCTCCTAAAATATTTTTCCCTGGAATCAGCCATAACTCGGTACTTACAACCGCCTGTGCCTGTCTGCTGTTCAATGGAGAAATCACTTCTATTGTAACCAATGTGGGTTCTTCAATATCAACTGTTGCTACAAATCCTCCTGTTTGATCATCTGTAATTGAATTCCCTCTTACTTTGGGAGTTTTCATAATCAGGTCAGTGTTCCCGGTATTTCCGGTGGTATTTCCCTCTGCTAAAATCTTTTGGTTCAGTTTATTTCTGACAATGATGTGAGCGCCGCCCAATGAGCTTCCGATAAATTTAGCATCCTTTGCTTTTGCTCTTACCATCACTTTGGTTTCAGTAGCAGAAATCATAAGATTAGAGAAAATTAGCGCGATAAAGAGAAGTAGTGTTTTCATGATTCTATTGATTTTAAATATTCTTTTTTGAAACGAAGATGGAAAGATTCGTTTTTCAGTTCCTGATCTATTGCATCCAGGTAAGAAAAAATAGATAAATCCTCTGACAGTAATTTTAAAATAGCTTTTTCGCAACTGTCCCAAACCTGTTCTAACTGGGGAAGCATTTCAATAGCTTTTGGAGATAGAGAAATCATCTGTTTACGCTTATCTTCATGATCTTTCTTAATCATCAGATATCCTTTTTCTGTCATTTTCTTTACAATAACCACTACAGACGGATGAGAATATCCCAAGGGTTCTGCAATATCCGTAATGGAGATCTCCCCTCTTTTTTGAAGCAGCATAAAAACCAGGTACCAGTTAGGTTCCACATCAATTCCGAACTCCTTGTAAAACTTTCTAACATCATGAGACATTCTATCACTTATTCTTTTCAATCTGCTATCCAATGCTTTATAACCTAATTCTTTAATAAAGTCAAAATCCATCTTAATTATCTTTGATGTAAATATATAAAAATACATAGTAGACTATATAGTTAACTATGTTAATTTTCAAAATAAATTTAAAATACAATAAATCAATAATTTACATCACCAAAGAAATAGATCTAAGCAGTACTTTTTACCTATTTTTCTTTCTGTATTCACCGGGAGTTATCCCTCTGTACTTTTTAAAGAGTTTAGAAAGATGACTCTCATCACTGAACTGTAATTCATAAGCAATCTCACTAAGCCTTGCACTGCTGTACTTCAGATAGGTTTCTACCAATTTAAGCCGGTAATCCAGTAAATAATCCTGATAAGAAACTCCGGTCTGCTGTTTAAAATATTCTCCGAAATAATTTCCGGAAATTCCAAAATGATCTGCAATAACCTGAATTCCGGTTTTTTCTCTATCTTTTATATGTTTTTGAATATAAGTGATGATCTTCATAATAGAAAAAGCTTTTTTATTTTCCTGAAGGTCTGAAGTCTCACTTTGGATGATATTTCTGGCAATAAGATTAAGCAGGATTGAAATACAGTTACGGATGATAAGATAATCTTCTACCCTATTCCTGAATTCATTGGCAATCTGAAGAATAAGGGCCTTTGCAAAATCTTCATCATTTTTATTCCTAAACACACATCCGGCGCGGGCATGATAGTTATTACTGATGTATTGCAGTTTGTAAAGGTTTTCGCAACTTTCAATGCGGTCTGCTTCCAGACGGATTTTATCAATAAACTCAATAGGACATTCTATGCTGATAAGATCTGCATTCTCACTTTCAAAACGATAAGATTCCTGTTGTGGAATAATAAATAGCTTACCCTCTGTAAAATCAATATAGCGTTCATCATACAGGAGTTTCCCTTTTCCCTTTATGATATAGATAAATGAAAGAAAAGTTGTTGTTTTAAAAACAGTTTCTCCTTTAAGCTTTATTTCTTTCACGTTAATTCCTTCAAGATGGAGTCCTTTCATGAGTGTACACTATATTTTCCTCCAAAAGTACAATTTTAACAGAACACAAGGAGGTTATTTTTGCATAAAAAAATATGAACACTTATCCAAAACGATGGCAGGCACTCAATTTCCTGATTGCCGGAGCCTTTCTTTCACCGCTGGATTATTTTATTGTGAATATGGCTTTACCTTCCATTAAAAATGCTTTCAAAGCGAGTGAACACCAACTACAGATGGTGATTGCCATTTATGGACTCACTTATGGAGCTCTGGTAGTTTGCGGTGGGCGGCTGGGAGATCTCTATGGACGTAAGAGAATTTTCACCCTGGGATTATATACTTTTTTATTGTCTTCTCTTGCCTGCGCCTTTTCCCCTACTGTAACATGGCTTATCATCGCAAGGTTATTTCAGGGAGTTGGTGCTTCCCTGTTGGCTCCCCAGGTTTTAGCCTCTATAAAAGTCCTGTTCAGCAGTCAGGAGCAACCCAAAGCAGTAAGT
The DNA here is from genome assembly GCF_000829375.1 of Chryseobacterium sp. StRB126. Classification (NCBI taxonomy): domain Bacteria; kingdom Pseudomonadati; phylum Bacteroidota; class Flavobacteriia; order Flavobacteriales; family Weeksellaceae; genus Chryseobacterium; species Chryseobacterium sp. StRB126. The sequence continues at coordinate 2,701,707 of NZ_AP014624.1, read as the reverse complement.
CTCTTTAGTTCGGTATTTGGCTTGGCATCTGTGATTGGGCAGTTGCTTGGAGGATTGCTTCTCAGTATACATTGGAATGGTGTCTCATGGGAAATGGTATTTCTTGTAAATGTTCCCATCACTATCATTTGTATTGCAGGGATTCATTTCACCATGGACAATAATCAGAAGGAATCCAATTCAGGGATTGACTTTAAAGGTTCATTATTACTGATTCTTGCGCTACTGATGTTGATATGTCCTCTTATTTTTGGACAGAAATACCAATGGGTATGGTGGATATTTGTCATTATGATATCAGGGATATCATTATTGGTTGTTTTTATCAGATACGAAATGTATCTTCTGAAAAATAATCGCCCGATCCTTATAGACCCTACATTACTTCAGCAAAAGCCTTTTGCATTGAGTCTTTTGATTCTCTTTTTTTACAATTTCACCTCAGGCTTGTTTATTTGTTATCCTTATTATCTGCAGGAATTTCTGCAACAGGATTCTATGCAGACAGGATTAGCCATTGTCCCTTACGGCATTGCCTTTTTCCTTGGCCCATTAATGGTATCCAAAATAAAACTTTCCACCTATACAATGATCTATATCGGTCTGGGACTATTAATGAGCGGTTTTATTTTCAGTGCATTGTGCTTTTATTTTCAACAAAAACCTTCTTTCATCACTCATATTACCCTATTTACAGCAGGGTTAGGCCATGGTACAATTATGCCGGTAATGATGCGTACTGCCATTACTTTTACGACCAAAGAAAAAGCAGGACAGGCTTCAGGTCTGGTAAGTATCGGAATGCAGGTAGGTGGCGTAATGGGAGGAGCAGTCATCGGAACTTTATTTTTCAATATGATTGATGTATTGGGATTTCCAAAGGCATTTGCATTATCTGTTTGTATGATCGGTGCTATTCAGATCATAGGCATATTCGTAAATGGCAGGCTGCACAAATATATTAATGCTTAATTTCTATTAACAAAAAATATTATAAATTTTAAATCTATGAATAACAAAGAAAAAATTAGTGCAGAATTAAAAGACTTCTGTGAAAATATTGAAAAATGGTTTCAGGGGAATGACCTGGACCAGGAGGCATTATTCAGAAAAATTCTTTCCGGATTTTCTCCTGATTTTAAAATGATTAATGGAGACGGAAATACTGCTACGTTACTTATGTTTTCAGAATGGCTTCCTACTGTTTTTGGAAAATTTCCGGAACGTAGCGTTCAGATTGAAAATGTAGAGATTCACTGCTCTGAGCATCATGGTATAGCCACTTATACTGAAATTCAGACTACGGAGGGAATAACTAACAGGAGAAAAGCATCAGCGGTTTTCCTTTTCAATGAAGATAAAGCCTTTTGGTTGCATCTTATAGAGAATTGGATATAAAAAATAAAACGGCTTGTTTGGGAAAACAAACCGTTTATTTTTTCGTAACAGATTAATTTTTATTTCTGAATATATCCATCTTTCCGGCCATAATGCTCAATAAGATCCCAAAGCAGGCAAAAAGCCCGAAAGAATACCTTAAGTCTAAACCTTCTGCAATATATCCAATCAAAGGTGGTCCTATCAGAAAGCCTAAAAATGAAATACTGGATACAAATGACAGTGCGATACTAGGTGCAACCGTATTTACTTTACCAATGGTGCTGTACACTGATGGTACACTTAAAGAAGCCCCAAGCCCGATAATCATAAAGGCAATGATACAAATCCATAACTCGGGTAAGAAAACACTCAGGAAAAGACCGATACTCATTAAGGCTCCACAGAATTGCAACACAGTTCTTTTTCCCAACTTTTCAATAATCCTGTTTCCAATAAACCTTCCTAAAGTCATCATTAAAATAAAACTCGTATACCCCAATATAACAAGTTTTTGCGGTGCTTTTACAATGGTTTGAAAATAAACACCACTCCAGTCAAACATGGCACCTTCAATGGCCATGCTTAAAAAACCAATGATGCCCAGTCCCACCAATGTAGGATTTACAGATTTAAAAATAGACTGAGTTTGTGGCTCAGCTTTATGGATAACATTGGTAAGATTGTTCTTACTGTACACCCAGATCAGAGTGACAAGGATAAACGTAAGAACAAAATGATGAAACGTTTCTATATGCAGATTAATAGCAAGCAGTCCCAATAATGCGCCTACCAATCCGGCAAAACACCATCCTCCGTGATAAGAAGATAACAACGTTCTTTTAGTGATAGATTCTATTTCAATGGCCTGTGTATTGATTGCTATATTACACAAGTTCCCCGTAACACCAAAGAAAAACAGAACAGCTGCCAACATCCAGTAAGAAGGAGAAAGCCCAATCAGCAAAAGAAAAACCGGATACAATAAAAAGCAGCTTTTAATCATCCTGCTGCTTCCATATCTGCTGATCAATTTCCCGGATAGCATCATCGTAGAAAGCTGACCTATAGGCATCAGAAGCAAAAGAGTCCCAAGCTGTGCCTCATTGATGGAAAGAGCATCTTTAATAATGGGAATCCGGCTGGCCCATGACGAGAAAACAAGCCCGTGGGCAAAGAAAAGTAAAAAACAGGCAGTAGGCATTCTAGAATTCAAGGATTCTTTCTCTTGCATCATAACAGGGTTTGATTAAAATTTCCGTTGGCGAAGTTATGAACACTCAGCCAATAAAATACATTCCATTTTTGATATTTTATATTCCATTTTAAACAACGCTTTCAAAAAGAAAAATTAACTGCTTACCTTTGATCGCAGGAAAACCAATGGCGAAATTATTAACCATTCTAAGAAGTCATCCCACTGTATAATGATAGAGATAAAGCCCAACTTTGAAGGATTATGTATTGAAAAATACAATATAAACAATGTCTTTGAGTTTCATGCAAAAGCAGGAAACCTGAATAAACTGTTGCTTTGTTTTGTTTCCAACGGAACGCTGGATCTTCAAATCAATACCCTTCCCTTTTATATACAGGCCCATTCCATCATCATGCTGTTACCGGATACGGACCTGGGCAATATTTCCTGTAGCAATGATCTTGAATTATCTGTATTTTACATTTCTCTGGACTTTATCAGCACCTATAGCTTTCTGACCGTTCTTCTTGCCAGTGATGAAATCAAATTCAATCCGGTTATGAAAGTTGAATCCACAGCTAAAAAGCTTACTTGGTCCACAGTAAAATTAATTCATGATTACCATTCCAAAACCAAAGAGGAAAGCACTGTAGAATCAGTACAATATCTACTCTACGCCCTTCTGGAATTGGTTTCAAAGCTCTATCTGCCAGTCATCAAGAACAACAGTCTTTTACAAACCAGAAGTCAGGATATCATCGATCAGTTTTTTGAATTACTAAATAAACATGGGCATTTAGAAAGAAGTGTATTATTTTATTCTGACCAATTGCTCCTTTCCCCACAGTACTTAAGCAGCTTGATAAAAAAAGAAACCGGAAAACCTATCAAACAATGGATAAGCTATAGGGTGATAAAACAGGCTGAAGAGCTCCTCAAGACAACTTCACTCTCCATTAAGGAAATCAGCAACCAACTGCAGTTTGTAGATTCTTCCCTATTTTGTCGATATTTCAGACGTTGTACAGGCATTACGGCTAATACCTACAGAGAAAATTATAGAATAAAAAAGTAAGGCTGCTTTAAGAAAATTTGTGCATTCGTGACAGTCTTTTTTAATCTCAATGCATCATATCATATGGGCGAATTAGTTCATTATTTTGTAATTTTGGTCCCTAAAAAGAAAGCTAACCATGCCAAGGAAAACAGTATTACTGTCTGCAACATGTTTGTTGTTTATACACTGCAAAAAAAAAGATACTATCAAAACACCCATTGTACCGGATACCATTAAACTCGAAAATGCAAAACCTGCTACATCTAAACTTCAGGATCATTCTCCGGCTGAAACAGTAGAATCATTCGTTAAATGGTATAGAGACAATGAAGATAACCTTTCTCGTTTCAACACCATAAAAGGCGGTCCTCAGGCTGAAAATGAAACTCCTGTTAATTATGCTATAGATTTTGATCAGGTTGATAAAGAAATATCCTTTCTGAAAAGCAGTAAATTATTATCTGAAAAGTTTCTGGCCACTTACAGACAAAATTATGTGGAGGGTGATGAATATTTCAAAAAGAACCCAGCTAATGACGGTCCTCCCCATGGATTTGATTATGATTATTTTTTCAAAACCCAAGACGATTATCAATCGGACCTAAACCATATTGAAGCAGTAAAATTTATTGTAAAACCGGTTAATTCTCAGCTATCTTATGTAGAGTTTCACCTGAAAAACTGTGAGATGACCTATAAGTACACCCTTGTCAAAAATAATAAAGATCAATGGCAAATTGATTCCATTGAAAATATCACCAGGTAGAAATTTTATTCATTTAAAATTAAAATCCAGTTTATTCAATACTATTATCCTCTGTTTTTCATTAAATTAGCTATTCAAAAAAATATTTTATGAAGGAGAAATGGATTTCACATCCCACCATTTTAGAAGGAACAAACGTTGAATTGATTCCTTTGGAAAAAGAACATTTCGAAGAATTGTATGCCGCTGCCGCAGATAAAGAGCTTTGGACATTAATTCCTACTGACGGTTCAAATAAAACTATATTTTATCAAAACTATGAGTTCGCCTTATCAGAAAGAGAAAACGGAAACCAATATCCTTTCGTTATCAGACACAAAGAAACCCAAAAACTGATAGGCTCCACAAGATTTTTTGAAATCTATCCTTCAGATAAAAAATTAGAAATCGGCTGGACTTGGATCACCAAAGAATTCTGGGGAACATCCATTAATTTGGAGTGCAAACTACTGTTACTTACCTACTGTTTCGAAGTATTAAAAACCAATCGTGTACAGCTGAAAACAAAAGACAATAACTTCAGATCCAGAAAAGCAATCGAAAAAATCGGCGGTGTATTTGAAGGAGTCTTACGTAAAGATAAAATTCAGAATGACGGAACCACAAGGAATGCAGCTTATTACAGCATTCTGGATGATGAATGGAATACAGCAAAACAGAAAATTGAAACCTTAATCAGAGAAAAGGAAGTTTCTTTGAAGGGCTGAAACCAATCTTTTGAGAAACAAAATCGTTTAACAATATAAAAATCAGACGTAAAAGCAAGTTCTTTTTACGTCTGATTCTATATCAACAACCGTTTACTTTTTGATTATTTTCTTTGAAACAACAGTTCCATTCTTCAATTCTCCCTGAAGAATGTAAACCCCTTTGGAAAGCTTTGAAATATCAATTTTTCCAGAATTTTCGGCTGTCAAAACAGTTGTACCTTCCAGAGAACTGATTATAACCTTTTTAATATCCTCTTTTGATGCTATCGTAATAAAATCAGTACTTGGGTTCGGATAAACGGAGATCTCCCCTTTTGTACGATCCAAATCAACTGTTGACAGTACTGCAGTATCAAGATAGGATACCGATTTTGATATATCGGTATTTCCATTGAACACCAATGTATTAATCGCAAAACTTAACACCATCCCATCAGTCTGGCTCACCCATTGATAAGATTCATTGGTAAAAGTAGCGATAATAGGTGAAGGTGAAGCAGAAATAGTTTGCGTTGCCGTTCTCATTCTTTTTATTCTCAACACATTGGGGTAAGTTCCTCTGGGAGTAATTACTGTGCCATAACCATCAACAATAACACTCACCTGCCCTGTTTCATTTGTATTCCCAATGGCTGCAGAAACACTGTTGAACTCATAAGTATCATCAAACTGCTGCTGATAAGTAATCGGAAACTTATACTCAATCAAAGGGTTGACATAAGTAACCGTAATATCTCCCAACGTAGGCCCTGAGTAAGATCCCAACATCGTAGCTTCAGTATCTGTCATTGCACTAAAATCATTGGAATCAACACTGGTGAGTGTTGTAATTCTGTTGGCTCCCGGAAACCTGAAACAGTTAGACTGTCCCGGACATACTCTGCTCACATAAGCAACGGGATTAGTTCCCGTATACGCTGAAAAATCCCAAGTAATATTAGCTCCGGAAGGTCCGGCTGTAATGGTAGTCCCGCTTACATCTTCGGATTTGAGACTAATTGTAGTGTTAACACGGTCAACACCAGTTCTTGTTATTGATGGCTGGGCATAGGATATTATTCCGGAAAAAAGGAATAAGATAAAGTTTAATTTTTTCATAATATTTGGATTTAAGGTTGATTGCTTAATGATTTTTATGATGAAAATAAGGAACATCATTCCCTGAAAAATACTTTTATCTATCCAAAACCTTATTCTTTCTACCAAATGCGTTAAAGAGAATGCCCAGCCGTACCGGCTGGGCATTATTATGCTCAATTAAATAGCTGTCTATAGCTTAAAGGGGTTTGATCTGTTTTCTTTTTAAATAATTTATTAAAAGACTGTGGATGTTCAAATCCTAATGCATAAGCTACCTCCGATACTGAAAAATTAGTTGCAGTGAGATACTCCTTTGCTTTCTCAATCAACTTCTCATGAATATGCTGCTGAGCATTCTGTCCTGTGAGATTCCTTAACATATCACTGAGATAATGCGGCGACAGATTGAGCTCCGAAGCCAGAAACTCCACAGTAGGAAGTCCGGTTGTCAACGTTTTCTGGTCATTAAAATAATCCGCCAGTACTCTTTCCATTTTAGTCAGCAGATCACTATTCACAGCTTTTCTGGTAATGAACTGTCTTTTATAAAAACGATTGCTGTAATTGAGGAGAACTTCAGTATAGGAAATAATCACATCCTGACTTACTTCATCAATGGCGGTATTCAATTCATTTTTAATACTGTCCAGAAGCCCTTTCATAATTGTCTTTTCCTGATCAGACAAATGAAGAGCTTCATTGGTATCATAAGAAAAGAACCCAAGGTTTTTTATATTTTTTGCCAGGGGATAGTTTCTTATAAAATCCGGATGGATCAAAAGGGTACAGCCACAGTATTCTGCATTTTCTTCAGGAGAAAGTATTTGTCCCGGAGCCGTAAACATCATTCCGCCTTCATTGAAATCATAATATCCTTGTCCATATCCCATTTTTCCGCTTGTAGAATATTTATAGGAAATTTTATAGAAATTAAACATAAAACTTCTTCCCGCCCAATCCTCTTTTATGCTCATCTTTTCATTATCTATAAGACTCACCAATGGATGAAGCGGCCCCGGAAGCTGCAGCAAATTGTGTAACTCCGATATTGAGGAAATTTTTATTATAGAATTTTCTTTCTTTTCCATATTATAAAGTTATTATTTTTTCATGAAATGCAATGCAAAAAATATTTCAATATACACTGTATAAAACTGACAGACAATTAAATAAACTGCTTACCTAATTGTTCTCTGAATAACTCATCACCCAATTCCAGCCGCTGCGCATATAAAGCATTGGCATCTTCACCGGCTACATATCTTAACTGCTTTTTGCCATCTGTAGCCGCCTCATAAACTACTGCTGCAATTTGTTCCGGTGTAGAAGCTCCCTCCATCATTCCTTCCATGCCAGAATACAGAGAATTAATCATTTCTTCATAGGCAGGACTTGTTGCAGAATCCAGAGAACGGCTTATAAAATCTGTCTTAATTCCTCCGGGAGAAACAGTTTTTATATCTACCCCGAATTGATTCAATTCAAAAGCCATACTTTCACTCCAGCCCTCTAAAGCCCATTTTGTAGCGTGATAAATTGAATTCAGAGGGAAAGCCATTAATCCGCCAATGGATGTTGTTGAAATGAACATCCCGTTCTTTTTTTCTCTGAAATAAGGAATGAACTCCTGAGTAACCCGAATTGTACCCAATAAATTTGTATTCAACTGTCTCACAATCTGCTCATCACTCAGCGCTTCCAAAGGCCCCAAAAGACCATACCCTGCGTTGTTAAAAACAACATCCACATCTCCGGACCCCAGTGATTGTTTAACGGCAGCCTGTATCTGTTCCGGTTGGGTAACATCCAATGGAAGCACCGTTACATTCTCCAGAGAAGCAAGATCTGATGCCGCTTCAGGATTTCGCATGGTAGCAATTACTTTCCATCCTTTTTGCTGAAATAATTGTGCAGTAGCTTTACCTAATCCTGTAGAAGCTCCTGTTATAAAAATTGTTTTCATTTTTTCTTGTTTAAAATTACAGGACAAAGGTCAGCATCAGAAAAAAGATAAGAGTTGCCAAAACGGACGAACCTGTAGCCAAAATGGACTTTAATAAATGGAATAATATATCATACTACAGTCTACCAATTATGGATAGATTACCTGTTAAAATAAAAATATTTATAAGGCTCAAGGTCTTAAACGCCCTTTCATTTTGTCGTTTTTTTGTAAGTTTGCTCTGATCAATTTTTATGGCAGAATACATTCTTGAAAACATTAATATCAGTACACTTTCCGTATATGATTTACTAAAGCATACCTCAGAAAGCTCATTTATTGGAATCACTGATTTTCATGAAGTTTATCCTGTTGCTATTGAAAATAATACGGGAATCTTTACAAAAAAATCTTCCCTGCAGGACTTTCCTGCTGTTTCCATAAGCCGGATAAACAATTCTTTACTTTGTAACTGCACTTGTGATCATTCTAAGGCTCAGCTGTGTGCTCATCAGGCAGAAATTATCCATTGTATTTTAGAAAAGAAGGATTATCGCATTTTCTTTGATGATATTCTACGTAAGAAAGCATTCCTATCCAAGGCCAAAGGATATGGTTTAGAAAACGAACCGGATCTAGACCAGTATTTTCAGCTGGAACTTACAGAAGGTAAGCTTGAAATTGTACCCAAAATAAAGGAAATGCTTCCTATGGATGAGCAGATGTTCCAAAGAGAGCTTCTGTCCCAGCTTCCTTCTAAACTGGATGAACTGGCAGCACTGGAAACAGGCAAAAAACAGATATTGGTTATCGGTAAACACCGTTACTACAATCATCTGGTATTTTCTCTCATGGAAACAGAAATCACACAAACCGGGAAAATTAAAAATCCGGTTACTTCCGTAGATGCTATGCAATTGATATGGAAAGCCGAGAAGCCTTTGGATATAAAATTCTACACGGCTATCTCTTCCTTTCAGAATAATTACAATGAAGATTATAATACTGCTGAAGTGGAAGCTTTAAAGCTTATTGTAAAAAATCCACTCGATCTGGAAGTGTATTATCATGACCGTGAAATCACAGAAACAATCTCTTCCAAGTCATTAATACCTGTTAAACTTAATACTTTAGATGCCGAAGTTCAACTCTCTGTATTTAAGAAAGATCCATTCTATGAAATAACCGGAGAATTACTGTTTAATGATTCTTCTGTTCCTTTTAAAAACATAGTGATAAGGAATGAGTATTTTGTATATAACAATCAAACATTCAGCTTAATAGACCACTCTGACATGCTCAGGGTTATCAGATTTTTCAAGGCTAACAATGAGATTTTACTGATTCATTCTTCAAAATTTGAGGATTTTATGAACCAAATCCTATCTAATCTTGAAGAACGTATACATATAAATTACAGCTATATACAAACAGCAACGAAAGCTCAACTTGAAGAAAATAAATTCCAGATAGAAAGAGTTATTTATCTTCGCCAGCAGGACAATTATATTGGAATTACCCCTGTCATGAAGTACGGACAGGTAGAAGTTCCGGTGTATTCCAGAAAGCAGGTTTTTGATACCGATCAGAATGGAAATCCTTTCAAAATAGAAAGAAATGATGCTGCAGAAGCCCGCTTTACTTCTTTGGTAATGCAACAGCATCCTGACTTTGAAGAACAAATGGATGGCTATCAGTACTTCTATCTACACAGGGATAAATTCCTTGATGACAACTGGTTTTTAAATGCCTTTGAACTATGGAGAAATGAAGGCATTATCATTCTAGGCTTTAATGAATTAAAAAATAACAACCTGAATCCTCACCGCGCCAAGATCAACATTCAGATCACCAGTGGACTGGATTGGTTTAATGCGAAGTTAAAAGTAGGTTTTGGCCAGAAAGAAGCTACTTTAAAACAGCTTCACAGAACCATTCGCAATAAAAGTAAATTTGTACAGTTGGATGATGGCAGCCTGGGGATTCTTCCAGAGGAATGGATGGGTAAGATTGCTGCCTATTTTCAAGCCGGAGAAATTGATGAAGAGCTATTGAAGATTCCGAAAATCAACTTTACAGAAATTTCTTCCCTTTTTGAAAAGGAAGTATTAAGTAGTGAAGTTCAGGATGAAATTACGACATATTCTACTCAGTTTCTGACAGGTCAAAATATTCCTCAGGTCAATATTCCCGCGGAATTAAATGCGGAATTAAGAGATTATCAGCATGATGGGCTAAATTGGCTTAATTTTCTGGATGGGTTCAACTTTGGTGGCTGCCTTGCTGATGATATGGGATTGGGAAAAACCCTTCAGATCATTGCATTTATCCTTTCTCAAAGGGAAAAACGGGGACACACGACCAACCTTATTGTGGTTCCTACTTCCCTGCTTTTCAACTGGCAGGAAGAAATCAGTAAGTTCGCTCCTTCCATAAAGGTTTTGGTACACTATGGTCCGGATCGGCCAAAAACCACTTCTCATCTGGCAGATTATGAAGTAGTTCTTACCAGCTACGGAATGTTGCTTTCTGATATCCGTTTTCTGAAGACTTTTAATTTCAATTATATTTTTCTTGATGAGTCTCAGACTATTAAGAACCCTAATTCCGAAAGGTATAAAGCAGCAAGACTTCTTCAGGCCAGAAACAGGATTGTTTTAACGGGTACTCCTATTGAAAACAGTACTTTTGATCTTTACAGCCAGCTTTCCTTTGCCTGCCCGGGATTATTGGGCAGTAAACAGTCTTTCAAAGATATTTATGCGATTCCCATTGATAAATTTGAGTACAGCAAACGGGCAATAGAGCTTCAACAGAAAATAAAGCCGTTTATTCTTCGCAGAACAAAGAAACAAGTGGCCAAAGAGCTTCCGGAGAAAACAGAAACCGTCATTTATTGTGAAATGAACACGGAACAACGCAAGATTTATGATGCTTATGAAAAAGAGCTTCGCGAGTTCATTGCAGCTAATGATGACGATGATCTTAATAAAAACAGCATGCATGTTCTTACAGGTCTTACAAGGCTCAGACAGATCTGTAACTCTCCTGTCCTAATTAAAGAAGGATATTCCGGTGAACATGCGGTTAAAATTGAGATTCTGATGGAGCAGATCCTTGGGAAATCAAAAGACCATAAAATCCTTGTATTCTCTCAATTTGTCGGGATGCTCGACTTATTGAAACCTGAACTGGAGCGTCACGAAATTCCTTTCGAATATCTTACCGGACAAACCAAAGACAGAGGACAAAAAGTAGCTAATTTTCAGGAAAATGAAAATATTCGGGTATTCTTAATAAGCTTAAAAGCCGGTGGTGTTGGTCTTAATCTTACCCAAGCCGATTATATTTACCTGATTGATCCATGGTGGAATCCTGCCACTGAAAACCAAGCTATTGACCGAAGCTATCGTATAGGGCAGACTAAAAACGTAATTGCTGTGCGTATGATCTGTTCCAATACAGTGGAAGAGAAAATTCTTACGCTTCAGAAAAAGAAGACCCTATTGGCTCAAAATCTTCTTAAAACAGATGGTACAAAGTTTAAGGGACTTTCAAAACAGGATCTTCTGGAAATTTTGGACCAGGAATAAAATATTGAAAATATTTGACCCGCTAAGATGTTTTTAAGGGGTTAAAATTAGACTCTATTTTTATTAAAAAAATCAAAAACATTAATTATCAATCATATACAACATGCACAAAACAAAACCGACAGATAGAATCTGCCGGTAAAAAACAAAAATTGATATGGATATGATTAGATATGTGTTTTATTTTTTAATAACCTTTTCTGTGATTATTCTTTTATCTTTTGTTTGTATTTTAATCAGATAAGTTCCTGGAATAAAGCTGTTCATATTTATAGTATCAGAATTTCCTTCCAAAAGTTTTCTTCCTGAAATATTATAAATTTCATACTTCTCCAACCCTTCTTTTATTCTGATTGTTATATTGCCAGAGGTTGGATTGGGATATATTTTCACTTCAATGGATTTATCCTTAGAAACTTCAGTAGCAGCAAGAATTTCCGGTTGTATATTGATTGTATAATCTTCTGCCTGGCCTGCTCTTAGTCCTGAATCACATGCTGAAGAAATGGAATTTTGTGCATTAGGATCCGAATAAGCAGCTACATTTGTATTCTTAAGAACTCTCATTCTCTTACTGCCACTGGAAACATTTGCAGGAATCATAATGCTGCTATCAATAGTAAGAGCATTGGCCGGGTTAGCTGCTTCCAGCCTTCCTATATAAAAACGTTCTCCTGCATCATCAAAGCTGCTATTTCCATTAAAATCAATATAAACCATTACATCACTGGGAAAAGTACTTGATGGCCCTTTAATTGCTATTGGATATGCATTTCCAGCAACCAGATCAGTGGATAATGAAGTAAAATCCTCATACTCCTGTGCGGTTGAAGAATTGGTTGACGATGAATTATTGATACTCCCAAAGGATACATTGCTTATCATATTACTCCCTGCACCATACTGAAAAGTCGGAGTGCAATATTGAGCCTGAATAAGCCCACATAATATGACGGCAGAAAGAGTAGTTATTTTTCCCATAGGTTCTTCATTTTTATTGATATAAATTTATATTTATTTAGAATTAATAAAAATAAAAACACAATGATATTTATCAGTTTAAAGACATTTACATTGATAATATTGAAAAATAAACAATAAAATAAAAGTTAATTATATAATTATCAATGTGTTTGAATTATTAGAACTGCTGAATGATTTTTCTGGATTCTTGCTTATATTCTTCATATTTTTTAGTGTAAGCCTCTAATTTCTTATTGGCATCAGGCTGATTAAGCTTTATTCTGCCATCTCCTTTTCCCAATAAACTTACATACCCTTGATCTGTATAATCTATATTGATATATAAAGGCCAAGAAGTTTCATTTTCAAATCCTTTTATCAACTCAGGCTTGGCAACTTCTAAAAAAGCATATTCTGACGTGTCTAATGTTCCTCTTGGTATTCTTATCTCTAAGAGCTTTTCCAGCCTTAAAACAGATTTAAAAGCTGGAAACGAAGCTTTAAGGGTAAAAAACATAAGGCTGAGAATCTCTAGCTCCGGAAGTTCCTTCAAAAATGCAAAGTCTTCAATAGGTTGTTTCCAGTCTAATGTTCCGCTCATGTGAAGATATTTCAGGTTCTTTATTCCTCTTAAGCCATCAAAGTGGGAAACCTTTCTGAGATTTTCAAGATGCAATGCTTTCAGCTTTGGAAGATTTCGTAAAGGAGACAGATCAGAAAAGCCGGAAACATATTCCAATGATAATTCTTCTAAAGCTGTCAGAGAAGCCATAAACTCAATATCCTTAGCCCGAAAAGATTTTATTCTTAATCTTTTAAGGCTTCTCATTTCACTTATTGCTTGAATTTGTTCAGGATTAGGTTGATCCAGATTGATTTCTTCAAGGTTGGGATACTCAAAGAGCCGTTCCCAGTTTTGATGGTGCTTACTTAATGTTAAAACTTTAACCGCTCTACCATCATGAATTTCCTTATCAACAGAATAAGACGGCGTATGATGAGTGGGAATCATTTTCCAATAATGATCTATTTTTCCTAATAATCCTTCGCTTTCCTGTTTCATACCTTATATTTCTTATGGATGTAAATAATGCCCAAGATCCTTTTAGCCGTCTTTTTGCCGTATAAAAATAGGTATTTAATTCAGATTTTCAATAAGAATGGCCGAAGCCCCACCACCACCATTACAAATCGCAGCAATACCATACTTCCCTCCTTCCTGACGCAATACATTCACTAATGTTGCCATAATCCTTGCTCCGGAAGCTCCAATCGGATGTCCCATAGCTACTGCGCCGCCATATACATTTACTTTGTCCAGATCATAGCCAAGGATCTGCTGATTGGACAGAATTACAGAAGAATAGGCTTCATTAATTTCAAAATAATCAATATCAGACAGACTAAGTCCCGTGCTTTTAAGAACTTTTTGAATGGCAACTGATGGAGAAGTTGTAAACCATTCCGGGGATTGAGCGGCATCAGCATACGCTATAACTCTGGCCAATGGCTTAAGATCATATTTCTGTACAGCTTCTGAAGAGCCCAATAATAGGGCTGCTGCCCCATCGTTCAGATTGCTCGAATTGGCTGCAGTGAGCATACCATCATTTTCAAAAGCAGGTTTAAGCAGGGAAATCTTTTCAGGAATAAGTTTATCAATATCTTCATCTCTTTCTATATCGACTGTTCCTTTCTTTCCTTCTATTGAAATACTGAACAGTTCAGCATTGAATTTGTTTCCGGCAGCTGCTTCCTGAGCTCTTTGATAGGACATTAAAGCATAATCATCCAGTTGCTGCCTTGTTAAGCCGTATTTTTTAACGCCTAACTCTGCAGCACTTCCCATGTGAAAATTGTGATACACATCCCAAAGGCCATCTTTAATCAAACCATCCGTAAATGCTGTATCTCCTAATTTCTGACCTTTTCGTAGATAATTATAGTGAGGTACATTGCTCATGCTTTCCATTCCGCCTGTCATGGCAAGGTTTTCCAATCCGAGTTGAATCTGCTGTGCTCCGATCATTGCGGCCTTCATTCCGGAAGCACATACTTTATTGACCGTTGTGGCATCTTTATCTACAGGAATTCTTGAAAAAATAGCAGCCTGCCTTGCCGGCGACTGTCCTACTCCTGCACTTAGTACATTTCCCATGTATACGCTGTCTATATTTTCCGGGGAAATTAATACACTTTCATAAGTCTTTTGTATAGCCAGAGCTCCCAGCTGAGGCGCTGTAAAACCTGATAGACTTCCCATAAAACCTCCAATAGGAGTTCTTTTTGCTGCAATAATGAATGCTTCTTTCATAGTTTTGTTTATTTTAAAAAATACCAATCGGTATATTAAAGAGTAAAAAATTTTGCTCTTTCTTAATATACAAATATAATAAAATATACTGATTGGTATATTTATTAACCAAAAAAAGATGAAACTAACTTAAATGCCTCATCCTTTGGAAACTTCTGTAAGCTTGGGTAATGAAATATAGTAAGGAATTTTAACTACAGAGATTCTCCGCTGCTCTCAGAATGACAAATGTCTATTTTTGAATTTAATATCATTCTAATTTTTATTCACGGCTTAACTGATCCAGCTTTTTCAGTAAAGTAGGTATTCTGTATGGACCATGCATACGCTCAACATCTGCCCTCACCAAATCTACATCTATTCCTTTTGCTGTTACAAAAAGAGGCGTTTTGCTGTCTCCACGCAATACATTTCTTCTTTGGGAATCTGGTGTTGTAAATTCATTTTTGGCAATTCCTATTACCGGATATTTTTCCTGTAATGCTTCATAAAGATGTCCTCCCAGTCCAATTTTCCCATCATTATCAAGGGTAACATATCCGTCAACAATGATAATATCATCTTCTTTTACTACTATTTTATTCAGTAAGCTCAGAATACATGGCAGTTCTCTTTTGTAGAAGGCACCACTTTCATATGCTGAACTGATTGGTGTCTGCTCAGTAAAAATTTCGACTTCCCGGTCGGATGTCCAGTCTTCAAAAGCAATACATACGGTATTGGCATAGTCTTCATAATAGTAAGTATCAAATGCGTAAATCATTTTGTTCTAATTATACAGCCAAGATAAACCATCTATCGATAGTAAGCAAAAAGTCTATAAAAACTAATTGATAAAATTTTCAGATCAAAAAAACTCGCCAAAATGCCATAAAATCCCTGATGAATCATGTACAAAGCACTCTTTTCCCCAATGCATGGTTCTTATAGGAGTAAGTCTCACACTTTCATATTTATCTGTAAGTTCTAAAGACAAAAGCTCTTCCCAGAATTCATCTGTATTGGCAACTTCCATGAAAATCATGGTATTGTCAACCCAATCTTTTGCATAATAGTCCTGAAGATAGAAGCCTATTTCTTCTCTTATAAACAGGGATAGTTTAGGTTCAAGGATCACTTCTTCAAATCCCAGATCTTTATAAAAGTTTCTGCTTATCTCAAAGTTCAGTGCTCCGATAAAAGGTCTTATGGATTTAAGTTGTGGTCTCATCCTATTTTATTTTTCCAGTTGTCGTAGGTCATTTCAAACTTGATCTCATTTTTTCCATGGACTCCAATTTCTTTCCAACCTGATTTTCTATAAAAAGTTTCAGCTCTTGTCTGCGGCGAAGTTCCAAGCCAAACGTTCTCTTTTGTCTGTTCAAAATACCAATTGAGCATGGTATTATGAAGTTCTCTTCCCACTTTTCTGTTCTCAAAATCAGGATGTACAAATAATGCCCAGATATTCTTTTCTTGCAGATCAACAATCGAAAAGCCTACAATCTGCCCTTCTGTTTCGCCTACCCAGCCTTTTCCTCTTTCAAACATAAACAGCTCACAATCTCTGTCTGTAACCAGTCCGGGATCTGATAAGGTATTTTCCTTCACTGCATTTCTTATGACCTGAATTTGAGGGATATCTTCTAATCTGGCTTCACGGATTATTATATTCATAGATAAAAATAAATTAAGTTTTGAATATGACAAAGGTGCAAAAAAACATGTTTATCAAATTAACGTAAAGAATAATATCTATCCCTAAAAATCTGAATACATGATTCCTGCACCTCATGATGAAAGTTATAGTCTCAGTAAACTCGTTATCCTTATTTTTTATCTACCACAATTCTGTCTGCTCTGTTCGCAATGTCCCATGCAGTAGTAAAAACAAGCTGAGTTCTTTTTTCTAGTAGCTTATAATCTATTTTATCTGGCTTATCCGTTGGTTTATGATAATCTTCATGAATTCCATCGAAGAAGAATGCTACCGGAACATTATTTTTAGCAAAATTATAATGATCTGAACGGTAATATAACTGTTGAGGATCATTAAGATCATCATATTTATAGTTCAGTTCAAGGTTGTTGGTCTTTTGGTTAGCTGCCTCATTAATAACTTTAAGTTCGGAGCTTAACATATCGGAACCTATCACATACACATATTGTTTTCCTCTGTTCTCCGGATCGTCACGCCCTATCATATCAATATTAAGGTCAACAACAGTATTAGCTAGTGGAAAAACAGGGTTATCCGTATAATATTCTGAACCAAACAGACCATGTTCTTCTCCTGTTACATGAAGAAACAAGATTGATCTTTTAGGTCCTTTTCCTGCTTTTTTCGCTTCCTGAAAAGCTTTAGCCATTTCCATCACAGCAACCGTTCCACTTCCATCATCATCAGCGCCGTTATACACTACCCCATTTTTTGTTCCCACATGGTCATAATGTGCAGAAACCACCACAATTTCTTCAGGTTTTTCGCTTCCTTCAATAAAAGCCAGAATATTTTCCGAGTCCGGAAGATTACCTCCGCCTCTTTTTTTCATAAAATCCGAAGGAACTTTCTGATAATAAGATCCTAATGCCTTTGGGTGGGAAACCCCAAGACTTTTATAATAGTTAACAATATACTCTCCCGTTTTTTTTTGCCCTTTGCTTCCTGTATCACGCCCTTCCATCTCATCTGAGGCAATAACATACAGGTTTTTCTTTAAGTCCTCTGCCTTAATCATCTTGTAAGCATCGGAAAACCCTTTATCATGTTTTACTGCTACAGGATTTGCGGATACACCATCAGCAACCTGTGCCGTTCCGCAACTCGTCATCAAAGCAAGAGCCAATAACGGAATAAGTAGTTTTTTCATACTGAATAATTTTCTTAAAAATAATAATTTTTATTGAATCTGGAATATACAGGAGAAGATCCTGCAAAGTAATTTCCAACAAGCGGACACAGTGAAATCCTACAATATATCATAAGACCTCACTTTATAATATAGAATATTCATAAAACAGAAATAATACTTATCATATTTGAAAAAATAATCTCAATACAATATCATTTTTTGTTATTTTTGACTGAAATACAAAATAGATGAAAGAAATTCAAGGATTTACTCATTATTCCTTTTTTACAGAAATGTCTGAACTAGCTACCAAGCACGGAAGCTTTGACCTTTCACTGGGCTTGCCGGATTTTGATATTGATGAACGCCTGAAATCCTTTTTAAAAGAGGCTGCAGATCTCGATACTCATCATTATGAACCGCTGGCCGGAAATCCTGTATTAATCGAAAATATTATTCATTTTAACCGTAAACGGCAAAACAGTATTTCTTTACAAGCAAGTGAAATCACTATTGTACCCTGTGCAACCTTTGCTTTATATACTGCGCTTAAATCTATTTTGAATCAAGGAGATGAAGTTATCATTATTCAGCCTTCTTATTATACTTATGCTCCTTCTGTAGTGATGAATGGAGGCATTCCTGTTTATTATGACCTTGAAGGTGACTTTACCATAAACTGGGTTCAATTTAAAACCTATATTTCTGAAAAAACCAGAGCAATTATTATCAATTCTCCGCAAAACCCAACCGGAAAAGTATGGAAACAGAATGATTGGAGACAATTACATGAACTGATAAGCAACCGGGAAATCTATTTAATTTCAGAAGAGATCTACGATACTTATTGTTTTGATGAGGCCGAACATTACAGTTCATTTATTCATCCCGAGCTTAGAAACAGAACATTCTGTATCTTTTCATTTGGGAAGATGTTTTATACTTCAGGATGGAAAGTAAGTTATATGCTCGCTTCAGAAGAGTTAACAACCTTATTCAGAAATCATCAGCAATATATCTCTTATAGCGCCAATGCCCCAGCTCAATATGCCCTGGCAAAATATCTGGAAGTATTTGATACTTCGGAAAACAAAAAAATAATGCAGCGAAAACGGGATATTTTTAATCAATTACTTAAAGAAACTCCTCTTTACATTGAGCAAGAGGCTGAGGGAAGTGTTTTTCAAATTGTTAACTTCAGAAACGTTTCCAAGACCATGACGGATGTAGAGTTTTCAAAATGGCTGACCATTGATAAAAAGGTAGCCTGTCTTCCACTTTCGGCTTTTTATAATTCCAGGCAGAATTCAGATTATATCCGGTTCAGCTTTGCTAAAAAAGATGAAGTGATTATTCAGGCATTGGAGCATCTGAGAAAGAATCTATAATGGCACTAAGCTTTTACTTGCTGGTTGGACGTTGCAAAGGTGCAAAGGATTTTAAATAGGACTGCTTTTAAGGCACAGAAAATCAAAGATTTTCAGCTAAGATGACATTACGATTTGCAACGAATACACTAGTAAAATACTAATATTTAATTTTAACGATATAATTATAAAGGAAATAATTATCTATTCGTGCATTAGCAGCAATAAATAAGCACATCCAATTTTATCATGGATAAAATCTTTGCGCCTTTGCGTTACTCCAACAAAACATACCTAAAAAGCACCGCCAATGCGATGCTTTAGTATTATTTATTACTATTGATTAAAGAGCCAGAACTCTCACATCAATTCTTCTGTTTTTGGCTTTACATTCATCCGTATCATTGGCTTCACAAATTGGATGCTGCGAACCATAGCCTTCTGCTTCTATCCTATCAGCTGATATCCCCAACTCCAACAATTTCAGTTTTGCAGTCTGGGCTCTCAGGTTGGATAACTTCTGATTACTTTCTTCATTACCACTATTATCTGTATACCCTCCTAATTTTACTTTCAAATCAGGATAGGCATTTAAAATTTCTGCGATATTATTCAACTGTAGCTCATAGCCTGTTTTAAAATCACTTGATCCTGTTTCAAAATAAAGATTTTCGATGGTATACCATTTGTTAGGATCCAAAACAGCCTTATCTTTTTGATTAACGGCATTATAAAGTTGATATAATTGGCTGGTTTCCCCTAATTCTATTGTTTTTCCTCCTTTCAGTTTTACTTTTAGCAGGTTTCCAGTTTCATAAACAAAGTCTCCGCTTTCATTAAGATGACCTTTCACTTCACCAGGAACAATTGGAGTCTTAAGATCCGATGATGTTGAGACGGCGCTTGAAACGCCTGTCAAGCTTTCTATTTTTGCTTTTCTGTTGGCTTCAATTTTATCCTTATGTATCACAGCTAAAGTAGGTGCGATCACCAATGAAACAATGGACATCAGCTTAATCAGAATATTCATCGATGGTCCGGAAGTATCTTTAAACGGATCTCCCACTGTGTCTCCTGTTACAGAAGCTTTATGAGGTTCTGAACCTTTATAATAAGTCTGGCCATTGATCTCAACTCCTTTCTCAAATGATTTTTTTGCATTATCCCAAGCTCCACCTGCATTGTTCTGGAACATTCCCATCAGTACACCACATACGGTAGCTCCGGCAAGAAAGCCTCCTAATACTTCAGGGCCAAAAATAAACCCGATCAGTAATGGTGAAATAATGGCAATAGCTCCCGGTAACATCATTTTTCGGATGGATGCATCAGTAGAAATCGCAACGCATTTTTCATATTCAGGCTGTGCTTTTCCTTCTAAGATCCCAGGAATTTCACGGAACTGTCTTCTTACTTCTTCTACCATCGCCATGGCTGCCTGTCCGACAGCTGTAATAGCTAATGAAGAGAATATAAACGGAATCATTCCGCCAACAAACAGACCTGCCAGAACATCAGCTCTGTAAATATCAATACCATCAATGCCCGCAATACCAACAAAGGCTGCAAACAATGCCAGTGCAGTTAATGCTGCCGAAGCAATCGCAAATCCTTTTCCTGTAGCTGCCGTTGTGTTTCCTACAGCATCCAGAATATCTGTTCTTTCACGAACTTCTTTAGGGAGCTCACTCATTTCAGCAATACCTCCAGCATTATCTGCAATGGGGCCAAAAGCATCAATAGCTAACTGCATTGCTGTTGTGGCCATCATTCCAGCAGCGGCAATCGCAACTCCGTACAATCCGGCACATAAATAAGATCCGTAAATACCTCCTGCGAGTACAAGAATCGGAAGTAATGTTGATTCCATTCCAACAGAAAGTCCGCCGATAATATTAGTAGCATGTCCGGTTGAAGACTGTCTCACAATACTGGAAACCGGTCTTTTCCCCATCGCTGTATAATATTCGGTGATAATACTCATCAGCGTTCCTACAACCAATCCAACCATTATAGCCCCAAATACTCCCATTTTTGTAAACTCATGGCCTCTTAAGACCATTTTTTCAGGAAGAAGATAGGTTACCAGAAAATAAGAAGCAATGGCTGTTATCACAATACTGCCCCAGTTTCCTAAATTCAGTGCATTTTGTACGCTGGAAGTGGATGCCCCCTCATTATCATTGATCTTCACAAATAAAGTTCCTATCATAGAGAAGATAATTCCTGTTCCTGCAATCAGCATAGGTAAAAGAATCGGTGCAAAACCACCGAATGCATCATCAGACATTGTTTCTCGTCCCAATACCATTGTTGCCAATACAGTAGCTACATAAGACCCGAAAAGGTCGGCACCCATCCCTGCAACATCTCCCACATTATCTCCCACATTATCTGCAATAGTTGCTGGATTTCGTGGATCATCTTCCGGAATTCCAGCTTCTACTTTCCCTACCAGATCAGCTCCAACGTCTGCTGCTTTTGTATAAATTCCACCACCCACTCTTGCGAAAAGAGCGATAGATTCAGCACCAAGGGAAAATCCGGTAAGAATTTCTATGGTTGTTTCCATTTCGTGGGAATCTACTGTGGCTTCCGGTGCAAAAATCTGTTTAATAATTAAAAACAAGGCTCCTAACCCTAACACCGCAAGTCCTGCTACTCCCATTCCCATCACAGAACCTCCTGTAAAAGATACTTTAAGGGCTTTGGATAAGGACGTTCTTGCTGCTTCTGCCGTTCTTACATTGGCTTTGGTTGCGATTTTCATCCCTATAAAACCGGCTGTAGCAGAAAAAACGGCTCCTACCGCAAAGGCAAGTCCTATACTCCAGTGTGAGTTGGCATTGCTTGATCCCATTACTGCCAAAAGAATCGCTACAACGACGACAAAATAGGCTAAGATTTTATATTCGGCCTTTAAGAAGGCCATGGCACCATCAGCAATATGTCCGCTGATTATTTTCATTTTTTCATTTCCGGCATTCTGTTTACTTACCCAGTTGCTCTGAAGAAATGTATAAAGTAGAGCTACGACACCAAAAATTGGCACTAACACAAATAGATCCATAGTTTAATATTTTTTTGGTAATAGAAAATTAAATATAATAAATAATTATCATCAAAGCATTAAAAAAATCATGGACTTATCATTATTAATTAAAGAGATCCTCAAGATGAATGATTTTTTTTCTGAAAATATTGAGGATGGAATATCAAGGAGGGAGGTGGTGGAACGAAGGTTGAAAGTTGTTTTTAATTTTTAAACCATTAAGGTTTTAAGAGTATTAAGAAGAGCTTCGCTTTAAAGAGAAAACTTTATTTTCATTGCAATAAAAAAGGATAAACAGTTTCCCGTTTATCCTTTTTATATTATTTACATCAGAGAATCTTAACCTCCGAATTTATCTGCATAGTCTGTTTGAGAAGCTTTAATCACTTTTCTTGCATGTTCAGCACCATAAACCTCCTGAATTCTGCACTTTGCAGGCTCATCCGGTAGGTTTTTGTATGTTAAGAAGTAGTGCATCAATCTTTTAACTTCTGCTTCCGGTAATTCAGTAATATCTCTGAAGTGTCCGAATGCATGGTCGTTAATCATTACCGCTACAATCTTATCATCAGCTTCTCCACCGTCGATCATTTTGAAACCTCCGATTGGAATAGCTTCCATCAATAAACCTCCGGCGTGGATATTGTGAGAACTTAAAACACAAATATCAAGTGGATCATGATCTCCCATTGTAACATCCGTTGCTCCAGCTTCTACAGCAAGTCTCATCACTTCTTTATCACAATATGTTCTTGGAACAAAACCATATAAAGCAGGGATAATGTTAGAGAATTTCTGAGGCCTGTCTACTTTTAAATATCCTGTTTCTTTATCTACTTCATATTTAATAGTATCTGAAGGAACAATTTCCACAAATACGTTTACAACATTTGGCGCATCTTCTCCTGCAGAAATTCCGTGCCATGGATGTGCTTTAAAATTTGGAATCATTATTTATCTGTTATTTTTTAAGTTATTATTAAAATTTCTTTTCTTAAATCTTCTATTGTTTCAGCAATATAATCATTGCTTTCCATATAGTTCATGATGAAGATGGTTTTAAATTCATCAAGTTTCACTTCACCTTTCAACCCATCGTAAGTCTTATGAAGAAGGTCTATAATGGCATTTTTAGAGTCCACAATATTTTTCCAGGAGTTTTTCGTTACATACAACTGCTGAGAGGAATTGTATTCAAACTCTTCGTTGATCGCTTTTTCTGTAAGGAAAATAAACTCATGAACAGCCAATCCTTTATCAAACCGTTGAATCAGGTTCGAAGGCTTTATTCTGTCAAGGAACAAAGTCATTCTTTCATAAGAATGTGCTTTATTCTCTGAATTTGACTTTACGGTAAGTAATTTGAGTTCCTGGTTTTTTAGGGTTATATACGAGTGTACAAATTGTCTCAGCAAAACCAGAAAAGGAATTGCAATAATTAATGCAAATGCATAGGGTAGATATCCTGAAAGACTCGTCATAATTTTAGGATGCAAAATTACTAATATTTTCTGATATTACAGTTCAAATAATGCAGGTCTTTGTGTAACTTCATGATAACATACACTGTTTTCATCAAAAAAATGATAGACCAGGCTTTTTCTGGTTCTGTTTTTATCAGTATGACGCTCTCCACCATGAAGAATATTGGCATGCCAGATTAGCATATCTCCTTTTTTTGCTCTGAAAACTTCTTTTTTCAACCCTAATTCTCTGACTTTGTTTTCCAGAAATTCTTCATAAGCCTTATAGCTTTTCTTCCCTATTTTTAAAGTTGTTCCTTCATTATCGTAATCTGAATTCAGGAAATAAGGTAATTTATGGCTTCCCGGTATATAATGTAGAGCGCCATTATTTTCATCAACATCTTCTAAGGCAATCCACACCCCTAGAAGCCCGCCCAACGGGAATGTTGTCATATGAATACTATCGGAATGGGTTTTCTGCTGGCTTCCGTTAATAAAGTTGATACTTTGAAACAATTTGGCTTTACCATCAAGCAAAACAGACAGAAACTCCAGCAAATTTTTATCGATTCCGATATTTCTAATAATTTCAGAATAATGAATGGCAAACATGAGCTTTCCGCCATAACGGAATTTTAATGTTCCGTCTTTCATCAGTTTTTCAATCTCAATATTGATATTTTCTGCGGTTTCCGGGCTAATAAAATTTCTTAGAATCATGTATCCGTTATCATCATAGCGAAGAGCACTTTCCTTATTTTCTGCTGATAAATCTTTAAAAAAAGCAGTGGATGAGAGTTTTTCTTCAGTAATACTTCTTTCTGTCTGAGGAAGATGAGCAAAATCCTTGCTTGAAATGCTCGAATAGTACCTCTTTTTGATCCCGTATTTTTTATATAGTGGAATATTATGCTTTAACTTACTTTTTTTAAAGAAATTATAAAGCATATAGGATAATTTATAATTACGAACTTGCTGTAACATAACGGTTATTATAAGTTTTATAAAGGTACGGAATAATACTAAATTAGAACCAATCTAAACAATGCTTTTTATCATTAAAAAAGTCTTCCTTTTGCCACTAAAGACCATAATTTTTTGAAAAGATCTTTTTTTGAACGCTCTATAGTCCTATAAGGTTTCAACTCCGGTCGGAACCCTCTGAAAAATTCTTCGATATTCGGAATATCTCCTCCTTCAAAGTCAAAGATATTGGTTTCAATGGTTTCTTTAATCACCCGGTCAATCAGTACAGAAGCTCCAGATAATTTCACATATTCTTTATCACTGAAATTTCCCAAAAGAGCCACCATACCACAGTCTGAATAAGTAGCAATAACGTTGATTATTTTTCCCTGATAATAAAAAGCAAGAAAATTCAAATATTTCAGATGATAGAAGGTTTCATAAATCTCCATAAAACCGGACAGATCACTTTCTTTACTCAATCCTATAATATTGGATTCTATAAAAGACTTCACTTCATCATAAGAAACAGTTTTCAGTTCCGACACATCCCAAACCTCCTGATCCAGCCTAAGCTTTCTCTTCCTTTTAGGTGAATATCCAGCATATACCTTTTCATAGGCACCAGGATAAATTAAAAAATTTTTCTTTATTCTGAGCTCTGCACGAAGTTCATTACTGTCATTAAAAGGGTAAGCTCTTATCAGATAGTGACTTTCCAGATAGTCCAGAAATTTTTCATTAAGATTCACATCATCTTTACGGGAAAAAACTCCCAGCTGCTGACAAAGTTTAGGATTATGAACGATTTTTACTCCATATTTTTTCACGAAAGGCACAGGCATTACTGCTTCATAATCATTGTATACAAGGATCTCCCATTGATTAGGTGTAGTGGTATCTAAAAAATCCTTGGTTGCAGAGTATTTTCTTTGCTCAGAATTTTCTAAACATTGAGAATATTTTACAAAATCAATTTCATGGTATTTCAATCTTCTAATCATAATAGTCCTGCATCCGAAAAGCTAAAATATGAATCTTGTGTAATGATAATATGATCCAAAAGCTGGATGCTTAATACTTTTCCCGCTTCTTTTATTTTTTGGGTGATGTTAATATCTTCTTTACTTGGCTTGAGACTTCCTGAAGGATGATTGTGGGCAATAATAACTCCTGTTGAAAAATGTTCAAGTGCTGTTTTAAACAATATTCTTACATCCACAATAGATTGGCTTATTCCGCCTTGTGTTAGTTGCGAAGTGTGGATTACTTTATTGCTGTTATTCAGAAAGATAGCCCAAAACTCCTCCGTCCTTAAGTCGGATAATTGATTTTTCAGGATTGAATAAGCGTCATGGCTGTTTCCAATAACCGATTTTTCTGGGATTTGCTGCCCAACTCTCCTTCTTCCGATTTCCAAAGCTGTAATAATGGAAATGGCTTTCGCCTCTCCAATCCCGTTAAATTTCATCAGCTCTTTAACGGAAAGCAAACTTAGCTGATTCCAATTATTATTGACGGATGCCAAAATTTTTCTGGCCAGTTCCAATACACTTTCTTCTCTGTTTCCACTTCCCATAATAATGGCTAAAAGTTCAGAATCTGAAAGTGCATTCTTACCTTTTTGTAAGAACTTTTCCCGAGGTCTGTCGTCTTCTGCCAAAAATTTTAAGGACATGGAATTAAATATAAAAGATTAATAGAAAGTGTATAAGATAATCGATTTCTCTGAGTTATCAATATATTTTGCCGTTTCTTTAAAAGCATTGATGGAAAGCATCGGGCAGCCTAAACTCAAAGATGCTGGCTTCTCGGATTCTGCATCAGGAACACTGCTAAAGGAATGAAGAACAATAGCCCTCTGCATAGCATTATCATTGGTAGGATCCAGTCCTTTTAAACGGTAAGCTTTCCCAAATTGCCCCACATAACTTCCGCCAACTGCATATTTCCCGAGAGAAGACTGATAAGAGCCTTCAATATTACTGAACTTCAAAGCATCTGACCCTGAAATTACAGATCCTGAACCATGAGCTACAATAGCTTTTTGTACGATTTTATTATTCTTCAGGTTGTAAACGAAGTAACGGTATTTTCCTGATGGAATTTTAAAGTTAATAAAGATGGCCAGATCCTGATTATAGTCTTTATTTTTAATAAATTTTTTAATTTCTGAAATCCTAGATTCAGGTATCCCTATTCCTTCTGCCTGCTGAGATTCAGCTTTTGAGCAGGAAACTAAAAGTATAAAAAGAAAAATAAAGTGTTTCATCATCTGTGTAAGAAAGCTATTCTATAATCATTCCATCCTTCATGACAAGCTTACGGTCCGTAATTTCTGCCAGATTCGGGTTATGGGTAACAATCACAAAGGTTTGATTATACTTGTCTCTAAGGTCAAAAAACAGCCTGTGAAGGTCATCCGCATTTTTTGAATCCAGGTTTCCCGTAGGTTCATCAGCAAAGATAATTTTCGGTGAATTGATTAAAGCTCTTGCAACAGCTACCCTTTGCGCTTCTCCACCGGAAAGCTGGTTGGGTTTATGATTTAGTCGTTGTTCAATTTTAAGATCCTCAAATAAAGCATGTGCCTTTTCCATAGCCTCTCTTTCATTAGCGCCTGCAATTCTGGTAGGAAGTAAAACATTTTCCAAAGCAGTAAACTCAGGAAGCAACTGATGAAACTGAAATACAAAACCGATATTCTGATTTCTGAATTTTGATAACTGCTTATCATTCATATTAATAAATGATTCTCCTGCAATTTCGATTTCAGTATCATATTTCCCGGATTGAGAAGGAAGATCCAAAGTTCCTAAAATCTGCAGCAATGTTGATTTACCTGCTCCGGATTCTCCTACAATAGAAACCACTTCCCCTACTTTGATGTGAATATCAACTCCTTTCAATACTTCTAAATTCCCATAAGATTTATGGATATTTCTTGCTTTAATCATGATTCAAAAATAGTAACATATTGTCGATTTTACAACAGATAATACCAACAATATTGATATTAAAACAAAAAACCTCCCGATTGGGAGGTTTTAGTATAAATCTTTTAGAAATTACAGTAACAAAGTTAATGGATTTTCTAAATATGTTCTTAAAGTTTGTAAGAATTGAGCACCAGTAGCACCATCTACAACTCTGTGGTCACATGCTAATGAAAGCTTCATTGTATTACCCACTACGATCTGACCATTCTTAACGATTGGTTTCTCGATGATTGCTCCTACTGAAAGGATGGCAGAGTTTGGCTGGTTGATGATACTTGTAAATGTTTCAATACCAAACATTCCAAGGTTAGAAATAGAGAATGTAGATCCCTCCATTTCGTTAGCCTTAAGACCTTTACTCTTAGCTCTTGAAGCCATATCTTTTACAGCTGCAGAGATTTGAGTGTAAGACATTTGATCTGTATTTTTCAATACAGGAACTACCAATCCGTCAGGAATAGCAACTGCCACTCCAACGTTGATATTTCCTCTGTGGATGATCTTATCACCTGCCCAGCTTGAATTTACTTGTGGGTGTTTTCTTAAAGCAATTGCTGTTGCCTTAATAATCATATCATTGAATGAAATCTTCGTATCCGGAATAGAGTTGATCTCTTTTCTAGCTTCGATAGCTTTATCCATGTTGATTTCAACCATTAAATAATAGTGCGGAGCAGAGAACTTACTTTCAGAAAGACGTTTTGCAATAATATTTCTTACCTGAGAGTTTGGAGTCTCAGTATCTTCTCCCTGAACAAAGTTTACAGCAACCTGAGCAGCAGCACTTGCAGCCGGAGCTGAAGCAGCTGGTTTTGCAGCTGGCTGATAGTTTTCAATATCTTTTTTAACGATTCTTCCGTTTTCACCTGAACCTTGAACACTGTTAATGTCAACTCCTTTATCCTGAGCCATTTTTTTAGCTAATGGAGAAATTGCCACTCTGTCTGAAGATGAATTGTTAGCAACCGGAGCTGCTTTTTCTTCAGTTTTAACTTCTGCTTTTTGTTCCGCTGGTTTCTCTGATGCCGGAGCAGCAACTTTAGATGCTCCTACTGCTGAAACATCAGTTCCTGCAGGGCCAATAATAGCCAACACAGTATCAACCGGAGCAGCACCACCTTCTTCTACACCTTGCTTCAATAGTACTCCATTGAATTCAGATTCGAAATCCTGTACCGCTTTATCTGTTTCAATTTCAGCAAGAAGATCACCTTCTTTTACTGTATCACCTACATTTTTGTGCCATTTAGCAACTTTTCCTTCCGTCATTGTATCAGAAAGTCTTGGCATTGTAATCACTTCTACTCCTGCCGGAACTTCTGCTGAAGCAGTTTCCACAGTTTCTGCCTTAGGCTGTTCTTCTGATTTTTTTTCTTCAGCAGCTGGAGCAGCAGCCCCACCAGTTAATCCTGAAATATCTTCTCCTTCATTACCTATAATTGCTAAAACAGAGTCTACAGCAGCTGCAGCACCTTCTTCTACACCAACGTATAAAAGGGTACCTTCTACTTCAGATTCGAAATCCTGAACTGCTTTGTCAGTTTCAATTTCAGCTAAAATATCTCCTTCCTTTACTTTATCTCCTACTTTTTTTATGCCATTTCGCCACCTTACCTTCCGTCATAGTGTCGGAAAGGCGGGGCATCGTAATTACTTCTGCCATAATCTATATTGATTTGAGATCTGAGATTTGAGATTTGAGATTTCAGAAATTTCAAACTTCAAATTTCAAATTAATTTTTATTTTTTAGTTTTCTAATTTGTCTAAGAATGGATAATCTTCCTGAGCGTATACATACTCATAGATTTTCTCAGCATCCGGATATGGAGAGTTCTCCATAAATTCGATACACTCTTCAACAAAGTCTCTTGACTTGTTATCCATAACTTCTAATTCAGCTTCTGTAGCCCATCCGTTTTCAAGAATTCTGTGTTTCACCAATTCAATCGGGTCATCATTCTTGTGAACAGCTACTTCTTCTTTAGATCTGTAAGGCTCAGCATCAGACATAGAGTGTCCTCTGTAACGGTAAGTTCTTGCTTCAATGAATGTTGGTCCGTCTCCTCTTCTTGCTCTTTCAATAGCTTCATAAGCCGCTTCTGCTACTTTCACAGGGTCCATTGCATCTACAGCAAGACAAGGCATTTCGTACCCTAATCCTAATTTATAGATATCTTCGTGGTTTGCTGTTCTTTTTACAGAAGTTCCCATAGCGTACTGGTTGTTTTCTACTACAAATACTACAGGAAGTTTCCAGTTCATCGCCATGTTGAATGTTTCATGTAATGAACCTTGTCTTGCAGCCCCATCTCCGAAGAAACAAATGTTTACAGCTTTTCTGTCGAAATATTTATCTGCAAAAGCAATACCTGCTCCCAAAGGAATTTGTCCTCCAACAATACCATGACCTCCGTAGAAACGGTGCTCTTTACTGAAAATGTGCATAGATCCACCCATACCTCCGGATGTACCGGTAGCTTTACCACAAAGTTCAGCCATGATTCTCTTAGGATCTACTCCCATCGCCATTGGATGGATGTGGCATCTGTAAGCAGTAATCATACTGTCTTTAGTAAGATCCATTGCATGTGTAAATCCGGCAGGGATTGCTTCCTGGCCATTATACAAATGTAAAAATCCTCTGATCTTTTGTTTTAGGTAAAGAGAACGGCATTTGTCTTCAAACCTTCTCCACATTGTCATATCTTCATACCACTTCAGGTATACCTCTTTAGAAAATTCTTTCATGTGTTAGCTCTTGCTTTTTTATGATGAAATAGTTGAGCAAAATTATGAAAAAAACTTTGTTTTTATTGTATGCATAAGTAACTTTTCGTTTTTTCTCTAAAATCTACTTGCAGGCGGAGTGGATTATTCTTAATTTTCGACCCAAAGAAACGCTTATTAAATGGCATACCAACTGTTATTTTCTTATGACAACATCTAAGAAATCAGCTCGTGAGTATAGTATTTTGGCATAATTAATAAAACTGGTTATCATCAAAACATTGCATTTTCTTCCCCTACTTCTTTCAACTTTAATTATTGTTAACATCTTTTTTGGTTATTTCAATAGCTTCTTTTCCGGTGAAAATTCTGAAAGTTTCAGCGTCCCATCTTCAATAGTATTAACAAAATCACCATGTAATTTTGCTGTTCGTATCTTAATATCTTTCCATTCCTGATCTGCCATAAAACCCTGCCATGCCATTTTCATCGTATTTTCATCTTTCCATTCAAGCAGATAGACAAACTCTGTCTTTCCTTCAAATTCAGACTCTCAGATAGACACGATATTGAATCCATACTTTTTCATGATTCTTAGGGCATGATCCTTAAACCGGTCTAAAAACACCTGTCTGTTGTCTTTTGGTATTTCATAAATTCTCAACTGATGAACAGGAACTAGCGAAGGCGAAGAATCTTTTTGAAGAATTGATTTGCCCAAAAACAAAACCACCCAGAACAAAAAGAAACCCTATAAATAGCTGTTTCATTATATTATGTATTGATGTAGTTTATTAGTCCTTATATATCATGTATTTTATCTGATATTTCAAAAATAGCTAACAAAAAACTCATTTCTCTTTAAAAATAGAAGGAATTAAAAATTTTCGGAAATAATACATATAATTTTCAATAAAAACAGAAGAAACATTTTATATAGTAAAGATCATCAGCGCTTGCCTGCATTATCAGTATCTCAAAAAAGACATCATCATTCGATCTTCATTTGTTTTTTGGCCTTATAATCTTATATTTGATTTTTAAACTTAAATATGGAAGAAAAAAAGTCTTCGCTTCTCCACAAAATATCAAAGATTATCTCAGATTTCTTCAATCCGCTGGTTTCTCTGGTTATTTTTTTTGTGTATATGAGTCTCAGGGAATATACTTTTAAGGAAACCCTTCTTTATTTTCTACCTGTATTATTAATGATTATTACACCGGTTGTCATCTGGCTGGTATGGAATGTAAAAACAGGAAGATACACCAATATGGATGTCTCCAACCGGGTTCAGAGAAAAACACTTTATGTATTTATTGCAGCCTGTGTTGTTATTTATCTTATTTTCAATTATGTAAAAAACGGATATATTGATCTGGTTATGCTTTTTATTTTAATTCTGCTTTTTGCTCTTCAAATCAGCAATTTTTTCATTAAAAGTTCAATGCATACTGCATTTAATATATTTGTAGCTGCATTATTTTTCACCTTAGACTGGAAAATGGGTCTTTTATGGCTTGGGATCGCCAGTTTGGTAGGTCTCACCAGAATTATTTTAAAAAGGCATACGGTAAAAGAAGTATTTATAGGAGCTGGAATAGCTTTTATGGTATCTTTTATTTATCTTTATTGCAATATACAATTTCAACATTAGAAGAATATATGAAAATCAATCATCTTACCGCCGCAGAAGAAAACTTTATGAAGCTGTTTTGGAAAATGGAATCTTTCTATCTGAAGGACGTTATGGAGCAGCATCCGGAACCTAAGCCACACCAAAATACGGTTTCCACATATTTGAAAATATTAGTTGAAAAAGGCTATTTATCTACCATAAAAGAAGGGAGAATCTTTAAATATACGGTACTTGTTCCGTTTGAAGAATACAGAAAGTTTCTGTTAAAAGAACTTACGCACAATTTCTTTAATGATTCAGGAAAGGAAATTCTTGAGTTTTTATTCAGTGAAAAACTGCTTACTCAAGATGATCTTAAAGGTTATTTTGATCTTAAAATTGAAATCAAACCAGCGAAAGTTGAAGAGCCTAAGTTTGAGGTTGCTGAAGAGATATTAAATCCGAAGAAAGAGAAAAAGGTAAAGATCAGCAAGGAAAAAGAAAAAGACAAAGAGAAAAAGAAGAAGAAAAAGAAATAAAAAAAGCGGCTTAAAAGCCGCTTTATATTTTTACCAACGATTTCCGCCGCCGTTACCACCACGATTTCCACCGCCGTAGCCACCGCCACCATTTCCACGATTGTTACCACCGTAACCTCCGCCTCTGTTGTTATCGAAGCTTCTTCTTGGCTTCTCTTCTCTTGGCTTAGCTTCAGATACGTTTAATGTTTTTCCGTTGAATTCTTTTTGATTAAGAGCTTCAATAGCCTGCTGTCCTTCTTCATCACCCATTTCGATGAAACCAAAACCTCTAGAACGGCCAGTTTCTCTGTCTGTTACGATTTTAGCTGATGATACATCACCAAATTCTGCAAATAGATCGTGCAACTCATACTCTTTAGTTGCGTAATTGATGTTTGAAACAAAAATGTTCATTTTGAATAAATTAAAAAATTAATAAAAATTTGGTATATAAAAGAAAAACAACATAAATTAATGAACAAATATTGATTCCAAATATAAACGTATGCAAGATACAATTAAAAATGTCAAATCAAAGCTTTTTTTTATCTCTTTCTCACATTAGTTTGAATTTAAATTCCATATCCTGCCAAAACGCAACATTAATTTATTGACAATCAATAAATTAATGTTAAAAGTTATCAAAAAGTTAAAGTTAGTTAACATAATAAATTATGCCTCAAAATAATTGTAAAAAAATAAACAATTGTTTGTCAAAACTTACAACCATCAATAACCAACCACATGTTACTAGTAAAATATAGAGAATATTATAGTATATTTATAACTCCTTTTAAAATCATATATATAGCCTTTAATCGGATTTATGATGAAACAGCACACCACCAATTGCATCAATACTTTTATAGAAGTCGCAGAAGATTGTCCCGTTTCCCAGGCACAGATTCCCCCTGAAAAGAAAGAAAAGACATTAGCCAATCTTCAATATGAAAAGATCAGTAAAAATCCTTACCAATATACTTCTGATGATATTATATTTGAATGTTATGCCTTTAAGAAGGATATTTCTGAAAATGAAAAACAGGAGGAAAGAGATCAATTCTTTTCCAAGGGCCAAGCCTGCCTCCGGTCTTCTCCTTTAGCCAAAAGGTACGGATTCGGATTTCATCATAATAAGGAAGGAAAAGTAGCCCTATACCCAAGAGAAAGCGAAGAGTATCAAAAGTTGTTAAACGATCCTAATATTACAAAGACAAAAGCAATGCGTTCCAAAAGAAAATGATTGAGAAAATGAATAATCTTCTTAAGATCAATAAATACTATTCTTTGGAAAAAGCCAGCTTTTAACGCTAAATTTGTACTGTAAATTATTAAGAACATGAATTACCATACAAGAAAATGGGTAAAACCCGAAGATTTAAATCCTAATCACTCTCTATTCGGAGGAAGACTTTTACAATGGATAGATGAAGAAGCAGCATTATATGCCATCATTCAGCTTGAAAACACTAAAGTAGTTACTAAATTTATTTCAGAGATCAATTTTGTAAGCTCCGCAAAACAGGGGGACATTATTGAAATTGGTATTGAAGCCACTCACTTTGGTTCATCTTCTATTACTTTAAAATGTGATGTCCGTAATAAAATGACTCATCAGACGATTATCACTGTAGATAAAATTGTTATGGTTAATCTGGATAACGAAGGAAATCCTGCTCCACATGGTAAAACCCAGATTGAATTTGTAAAAGACAGATTAAACAGCGGAGCATGAGGATCTTCATCAAAAATATGGTCTGCAACAGATGCATTGCCGCAGTAGAAACCATCTTTAATAATGCAGATATAAAAACCAGCTCCATTATTCTGGGAGAAGTAGAAACAGAATCGGAAGTTTCCGCAGCCACCATGCAATCTATTGAAGAAACCCTGCTTGCAACCGGTTTTGAAAGAATCATGGACTCTTCACATCAGCTTATTGAGAAAATTAAAAATCTCGTTATTGTAAAAATCAGCGAACTTGACATTGATGAAGATTTTCTTCTTTCTGAATTCTTAAGTTCAAGACTTCACAAAGATTACAGTTCTCTTTCCAAAACATTTTCACAGAATGAGAATATTACACTGGAACAGTTTTTCATCCTTCAAAAGATTGAAAAAGTAAAGGAACTCCTTTTATATAATGAATTCAATCTTACGGAAATTGCAGGAAAACTGGGCTACAAAAGTGTTCAGCATCTTTCCACCCAATTCCGCAATGTTACCGGATTTACGCCTACTGAGTTTAAAAAATTAAAAGACCATCACAGGAAGCCCCTTGATAATATTTAATTGGGGTCAGAGAGTATTAGGGTTTGAGAGTCGGAGCGTTCGAGTGCTACAGTTTAATATTACAGTAAATAATCAATCACTCCCCCTAACTGTAATACTCTCCCACTCTCAAACTCCTCAATCTAAATTCTATAACTATTATCCTTAAATTTATAACACCCTTAAATTTTCATTTTGGAAATTTGTACTATAAATTTAAGACTCATGGAACAACAGTATAACATACTCGGAATGACCTGTTCAGGTTGCCAGAAAAAAATATCCAATCAACTGAACAGCATAGAAGGAGTTACAGCCGATGTAAATCTGGAAAACAATACCGCCACCATCACTTCTGACCACGCGGTTGCTCTTTCGGTTTTAAATGATTCTCTGGCAGAAATAGGAAAATACAGACTGGAAGATCCCAACAACCCTGCAAAAGCTTTTGTAAAACCTCTGGACCGCGTATCACCATCGTCAGTATATTATTGTCCAATGGAATGCGAGGGAGATAAAGTATATTTCAAACAGGGCGAAAGATGCCCGGATTGTAATATGTATTTAGTTCCGATTGAGGAAAAACTGGCAAAAGATCCTAATCATAAACCTACTTATTCAGCCACAAATCTTCCTGAAAATTTTAAAAACAGTGTTGGGAAATATTATTGTCCAATGTTCTGTGAAGGAGATAAAGTGTATGATGAAAAAGGAGACTGTCCTGTATGCCACATGCATTTGGAAGAAATCTCTGAAGACATGGCTCAGAAAGTGGTTTCACACCATAGCCATTCACATTCACACGCTCATAATCACAGCCATCATCATGAAGCACCTAAAGTTACTGATGAAATGGCAGGAAAATACTACTGCCCAATGTATTGTGAGGGAGACAAAACTTATGACTCCAATGTGGGATGTCCGGTTTGTGGAATGGATCTGGTAAAATATCCGGAAAAGAAAACAGCAAAGTACACTTGTCCGATGCACCCTGAAATCATCAGTGATGAGCCGGGAAGCTGCCCCATCTGCGGAATGGATCTGGTAAGAATGCCCGACAGTGGAGATGATGATGAAGATGAAACCTACAACATCCTGAAAAGAAAATTCCTGATTTCACTGGCATTTACTGTTCCGGTTTTTATACTCTCCATGGGTGGAATGTTTATCAATTTTCCGTTCTCACACCAGATTCAAGGGTTTATTGAACTTGCATTAACACTTCCGGTTATGTTTTATTCCGGATGGTTTCTGTTAAAAAGAGGCTGGGTTTCATTTAAAACATGGAACCTTAATATGTTCAGTTTAATTGCTCTTGGGGTAGCCGCTGCCTTTATTTTCAGTATTACAGCCATAGCTTTCCCAGATATCATTCCTCATGAAATCCGTGGGCATAATCATGAAATCCCATTATACTTTGAGGCAGTCTGTGTTATTCTGACCCTTGTTATTCTGGGACAATTAATGGAAGCTGCTGCGCATAAAAAAACAGGAAATGCCATCAAAGAACTGATGAATCTTTCTCCGGATGAAGCCAATCTTATGGTGAATGGTGAAGAAAAAAAAGTATTGCTTTCTCAGGTGAAAATCGGGGATTTATTAAAAGTAAAACCGGGTGAAAAAATTCCGGTTGACGGGAAAATTATAGAAGGAAGCTCCATTGTAGATGAAAGTATGATTACCGGAGAACCTATTCCTGTTGAAAAAACGGTTGATGATAAAGTCTCTTCAGGAACGATTAACGGAAATCAGGTCTTCATCATGAAAGCTGAAAAAGTAGGTGATGAAACCTTGCTTTCACAGATCATTAAAATGGTAAATGAAGCCAGCCGAAGCAGAGCTCCTATTCAAAAACTGACAGATAAGGTATCAAAAGTATTTGTTCCTGTTGTCATCCTTATTGCGGCTCTTACTTTTGTCTCGTGGCAGTTCTTTGGCCCGGAAGGAAAAAGAAGTTTATTTGCTTTCGTGAATGCTGTAGCCGTTTTAATTGTAGCCTGCCCTTGTGCTTTAGGTCTGGCAACTCCAATGTCCTTAATGGTAGGGATTGGAAAAGGAGCTAAAAACGGGATTCTGATTAAAAATGCAGAAGCCTTGGAACAAATGAATAAGGTAAACGTTTTGATTACCGATAAAACAGGAACTTTAACGGAAGGAAAGCCTTCTGTAGAATATATTGAAACAGTAAACAATGAAGATAGAAACCAGATTTTGAAACTTGCCTTTTCACTGAATCAAAACTCTGAGCATCCGCTTTCCAATGCTGTTATTAAAAGAGCAAAGAATGAAAATATATCCGCTGAAAAGGTGGATCAGTTTGAAAACGTTTCAGGAAAAGGAGTAAAAGGAAACATCAATGGGAAAATAGCTTATCTTGGAAATGAGAGCTTATTAACTTCTCATCAGATCCAGATTCCCAACGCATTAAAACAGAAAGCAATAGAAGTACAATCAAAGGCTCACACGATCTCTTATGTGGCACAGGATCAGAACGTGTTAGGATTTATCAGCTTTACGGATAAAATTAAAGCAAGTTCCCAAAAAGCCGTAGAGCGATTAATGAGTGAAGGTGTTGACGTCATTATGATGACCGGAGACAACGAACACACTGCAAAAGCTGTTGCTGAAGAACTAGGAATTAAACATTTTAAAGCCAACTGTCTTCCTGAAGACAAACTGAACGAAGTAAAAAAATTACAGCAGCAAGGCAAAATTGTAGCCATGACCGGAGACGGAATTAATGACTCTCCTGCCCTTGCCCAATCCGATATAGGAATCGCAATGGGAACCGGTACCGATGTTGCCATTGAAAGCGCTGAAATCACCTTATTAAAAGGAGATATTTTGGGAGTAGCCAAAGCAAAATTATTAAGCGAGAAGCTTCTTAAAAACATCAAAGAAAACTTATTCTTTGCTTTTATATACAATGTTTTAGGGATTCCGGTTGCTGCAGGATTATTGTATCCATTCTTTGGAATTCTGCTATCACCAATGATTGCAGCGGCAGCAATGAGTGTAAGTTCATTATCCGTAATTCTGAATTCATTGAGATTAAACTCAGTGGATCTGGAGATCAAGTAATATTTTAAGACATTCATAAAAGCCTTTTCATTTCAGGATATGAAAAGGCTTTTTATTTTTAGATATCAAAACTTTTCGGAAAAGCTGTTTTCAGACTAAAGTAATAATCAGTATATATTAAAATTTTATTAATTAAAAATTAATTCCCCACCAATTGAAGAATATCGTTACTTCAATAAAAATAGAGAAAGACTATCGTTTTACCATTTATAAATGTTAAGGTTTACAGAAAACAAAACCATAACTTAACAATCAGTACTTTAATAAAAAAAGGCTTTAAAATAAAGTTCTTAAAATAAACTTAAAAACAGAAAACACAGAGAAGCATGGCATATAATTTGTTAACATTCAATAGTTATTTTTAACGATTTTTAACAATTTAAAATCCAATTATCTTTATGAGAAAAATTTTTGCGGGAAAGTCAACAAATAAGGCTTTTCTCGGGATGTTTGCATTGATGAGTGCAACTTCAGTAGTATTACACAGCTGTAATTTTAAAAATGATGTGAACGAAATCACCAGTTCACAGGAACATCCTGCCGCAGAAACTGCCCCTAAAATGGACGATGAGAGTGTAGATCCGGATAAAAGAGTGATCTACCTTACCTTTGATGATGGCCCTAATCAGGGAACAGAAAATCTTCTCAAGATTCTTGACAAAAGAAATGTATGTGCCACCGCTTTTTTAGTAGGAAGACATGCCTATGGAAGTACAAAACAAAAAAATGATTTTAAGCTTTTAAAGGAAAGTCCTCTTATTGAATTGGCTAACCATAGCTTCACCCACGCTCATAACAAGTACTCTGCCTTTTATAAAAGTGCTGATGCAGTGGTACGTGATTTTGATATTGCCAAAGACAGCCTGAAGCTTCACGACAAAATAGCAAGAACTCCCGGAAGAAATATCTGGAGACTTAACAATATTAATGTAACTGATATCAAAAGTTCTACTGCCGCAGCAGATGGTCTTAAAAGAGCAGGTTATAAAGTGATCGGTTGGGATCTTGAATGGAGACCCACCCATAAGATGACCTTAAAAGGAAGTCATGAAGCCATGCTTAAAAAAGTAGACAGTATCTTCCTTAACGACCTTGAAAAAACTTCAAGACACCTGGTTTTCCTTACTCACGACCAATATCTTAGAGATACTGATTCCATCAACGAATTGGATCTGTTTATTGAAAAACTGCAAAAAAGCAACAAGTTTGTTTTCAGAAAAATCTCTCAGTATCCCAAAATTAATGAGGTGCTGAACTAGTTTAAGGATTGAAAAAATCTGTTTTTTCTATAAGTTTAAACTTTGAACCTTAGCCTAAATTTCAGAAATTTGCATTTATGAGTATTAAAGAAAATTATAAAGCGATACAGGATCAGCTCACTTCCGGTACACAACTGGTTGCCGTTTCAAAAACGCATCCGGTTTCTGCTATTCAGGAGGTTTATGATCTTGGACAAAGAGTCTTTGGAGAAAATAAGGTTCAGGAACTGATGGAAAAGGCTCCTCTCCTGCCTCAGGATATTCAATGGCATCTGATTGGACACCTGCAGACAAACAAAGTAAAGTATATTGCTCCATTCATAGATACCATCCAAAGTGTAGATTCAGAAAAACTATTGACTGAAATCAATAAAGAAGCAGGTAAAAACAACAGATCCATTAAAGTGTTGCTTCAGGTAAAAATTGCCGCAGAAGAAAGTAAATTCGGACTTGAAATTTCAGAAGCGAAAGCTATTTTCCAACAATATATTGATGGGAATTTCCCTCATATTGAAATTACCGGTTTAATGGGAATGGCTACTTTTACAGATAATGAGCCCCAGATCAGAAAAGAATTTTTAACTTTAAAGGCCATTTTTGATGAATTAAATCAACTAAAACCTTTAAAAACCTTATCGATGGGAATGAGTGACGATTTCCCTGTTGCGATTGAATGTGGTGCTAACTCTGTGAGGGTTGGATCTGCAATTTTCGGAAGAAGAGACTATTCCCAATAGAATTTTAGGTATAGTTTTTGCTAATAATTGAAACAAAAAATCTAAATTTGCGACTATGCAAAAAATCCTTATAGTAGAAGACGAAAAAGCAATCTCAGGAGTACTTCACAGTATTCTTTCTGACGAACTCACAGATTATGAATTTGTTATCGCCGAAGACGGCCTTGAAGGTTACAAACAGGTAGAAAAAGAAGATTTCGCATTGGTGATTTCTGATATCAAAATGCCTAAACTTTCAGGAACCGAGCTTTTAAAGCAGAGTCTCGTATTAAAACCTGAAACTACCTTTATCATGATTTCAGGTCACGCAGACATTGATTCTGCTGTTTCCTGTCTAAAAGAGGGTGCATACGACTTTATTTCCAAGCCGATTGACATCAACAGGCTTATTACCAGCGTAAAAAATGCTTTGATTAAAGAAACTCTGAAGAAAGAAAACAAAAATCTTCAGACTGAAAATAAAACGTTAAAGAGAAAAGTAAATAAAAAATACCAGATGATCGGAACTTCTCCTGCCCTGCAGAAGATTCAGGATATGATCGAAAAGGTAGCTGTTTCTGACGCAAGAGTTCTAATCACAGGACCAAACGGTGCCGGAAAAGAATTGGTAGCTCATGCTATTCACAACCAAAGTGAGCGCGCAAGAGGGCCTATGATAGAAGTAAACTGTGCCGCAATTCCTTCTGAGCTTATTGAATCTGAGCTTTTCGGACACGTAAAGGGTTCTTTCACAGGTGCTATTAAAGATAAGCAGGGAAAATTTGAGCAAGCTAACGGAGGAACAATCTTCCTTGACGAGATTGGAGATATGAGCCTTATCGCTCAGGCCAAAGTATTGAGAGCTCTTCAGGAAAGCAAAGTATCTCCTGTAGGAAGTGATAAAGAAATAAAAGTTGATGTAAGAGTAATTGCAGCAACCAACAAAAATATGCAGAAAGAGATTGAGGAAGGTAAATTCAGAGAAGACCTTTACCACAGACTTTCTGTAATTGAAATCTACGTTCCGCCATTGGATGACAGAAAAGATGATATCAAATTATTGGTTGAACATTTCTCAGGTATGATTGCTGATGAGCATGGTACTGCTATGAAAAAGTTTGATGATAAAGCTATTGATGCTTTAAAAGCACTTTCATGGACTGGAAATATCAGGGAGTTAAGAAATGTTGTGGAAAGATTGATTATTCTTGGTGGAAATACTGTTTCTGAAAGTGACGTTGCAAGTTTTGTAAGGAAATAATACAACTATTATTACAATATTATAAAAATTTGCAGTACAACTACTGCAAATTTTTTTTTGGACTATATGAATAATAAACTATATGAATCTTAAAATATTATGAATTTTTTAAACAAAAACTACACAAAAGAATGCCTGACTTTGGCTCTGCCTGTGATGCTCACCCAGGTAGGGCAAGTTTCAGTGAATTTATTTGACAATATCATTGTC
The DNA here is from genome assembly GCF_000829375.1 of Chryseobacterium sp. StRB126. Lineage (NCBI taxonomy): Bacteria > Pseudomonadati > Bacteroidota > Flavobacteriia > Flavobacteriales > Weeksellaceae > Chryseobacterium > Chryseobacterium sp. StRB126. The sequence goes on along the minus strand of NZ_AP014624.1, from coordinate 2,660,363 downwards.
GGGAAACTCTTAGGGGCGGATGCATTAGCCTCTGTTTCTTTAGGGAATGCGGTGTTCTTCTCCATATTTGTATTGGCTCTTGGATTTTCATTTGCCATACCGCCATTGGTTTCAGAAGCACACTCAAAGGAGGATCATGCTACTATTAATTCTGTGTTCAGTCATGGTTTTATCATCAATATGGCTGTGGGAATGATCCTGATGCTGGTATTATTTGCAGTAATGCCTCTACTCTATCATTCCGGGCAGCCAGAGAAAATCATTCCTGATACAATAGGCTTTTTAAGTATTATGGTGGTCAGTATGATTCCCATTATGGCCTTCCAGACGCTTCGTGAAGTTTCAGAAGGCTTATCCTACACCATTGGAGTTACCAAGGCTACCATTATTGCTAACATCATCAATATTGCCCTAAACTACGTATTCATCAAAGGGCTTTGGGGAATTCCTCCAATGGGAGTACAAGGTTCTGCTTTAGCCACCTTAATTTCCAGAATTTTTATGGTGGTTTTCCTTTATTTTGTTTTGTTGAAGGAAAAAAGAACGAGACGTTATATCAAAGATTTTTCTTTGAAAGTACAAGACTTTTCTAAGGCTATGTTTGATAAAATGGTAAGATTAGGATTACCTACAGCTTTACAAATGTTCTTTGAAGTAACTGCTTTTGCCGGTGCAGCATTCATCTGCGGATTAATTTCTGCTCATGATATTGCTTCTCACCAGATCGCTTTGAGTATGGCTTCATTTACGTTCAACCTTTGCGTTGGATTCAGTGTGGCTTCTACGGTGATGATTGGAAGAAAACTGGGTGAACAGAACTTCGTTGAATTGAGAAAAGTAGGAATCAATAACTTAAAGATTGCTTTTATCTTTATGTGTATCTGTGGATTGTTTTTTATTTTAGGTAGAAATATATTGCCTACTTTCTTCACTAAAAAAGAAGAAGTTGAAGTAATCACCCTAGCATCAAAACTGATGATTATCGCCGCTTTATTCCAGCTTTCTGATGGAATTCAGGTAACAGCCTTAGGTATGTTGAGAGGTTTACAGGATGTAAAAATCCCGTCTATTTATACTTTCATTGCCTATTGGGTGATTACCATTCCTTTAGGATATTTCTTCTGTGTAACATTGGAAATGGGAGCTTTCGGAATGTGGATCGCTCTTGGACTAGGATTAACGGTTTCAGCCGTATTCCTTGTTAAACGATTCCTGAATATGTCCGCTAAGCGAATTAAGCAGAATGCATAATATACTAAAGGCTGCTTCAATTGAAGCAGCCTTTTATTTTTCCCACGGATTATTAATGCAAAAAATATAGAAATGGTTTCATTGTCTTCTAAATAAGTTTTGGCTAAAGCCAATGGCAGGAAAACCTTTTATGATGAATGGGCTAAAGCCCACCCCTATTGAATTTTATACAAATCTAATATCCGCAATAAATATCTGCGTAATCCACTAAATCTGCGAGAAACTTTTATGCAACACCAAAGAAAAAGGTTACCCTAAAATAAGATAACCTTTTATATTTTTATTGAATTCTTCTCCCTAAAATCTTCAGGCTTCTCTCAATACCATCCAAAACAGCTACATCTGGAAGTGTTCCCCAATCTTCAAATCCAAAGTGCCTGAACAGCTTTAAACTTGGTTCATTGTGAAGGAAAATAAGGGCAACCAGGTTATTTATTCCAAATTTCCCGGCATTGTCAATACAATACTGAAGAATGGTTTTGCCATACCCTTTTCCTCTGCAGCTTTCATCCAGATAAATACTCACTTCCACGGTTCCACTGTAAGCAGATCTTTCATGGAATGAACTGAAGCTTACCCATCCTACAATCTGTCCATCAAGATCTTCTACTATCCAAAGGGGTCTGGTCTCAGAATTATGCTCGTTAAACCATTGTATCTTGCTTTCTACGGAAACTTCTTCTACATCTGCCGTTACCATTCTTGAAGCAATGGTTGAGTTGTAAATGGCTACAATTTTATTTAAATCGGCTAATTCGGCATTTCTGAATTGTATATTTCCCATGGGTTATTATATTCAATATTTACGGTACAAAAATAATAAATTTCAAAAATACCCCTATCAATTTTGATCGAAAATTCAATTCTAAAACAAAAAAAACCATAATCACCCATCAAAAAAACACACATCTTACAGAATAAAACAAAATATTTTTTTTTGAAATACGCAAAGGCCCAAAAAAATTTGATATTGGAAATTTTTTAAGGTGCAAAGATTTTATCCTCGATAAAATTGAATACTGCATATATTATGGCCACAAATGCACGAATAATATAAACATCCATCTTTTTTAAAGAAATACCGCTTGAAAACGTATTTTCCTTACTGAGAATCTTCGATTCTAATACGCCTTAAAAACATACATAAAACTGGTTTAAAACCTTTGCGCCCTTGCATTTTCCAACAACTTTTATTTTAGATCCTTCAGGATTCTATTTAAGCTTCTTACTGTAATTCCGAGGTATGCAGCCATATCTTCTTTGGAAATCTGAATATTCTGTTTCGACTGCATTTTAAGCAACTGTGTAAGCGTATGTTCTACCGTATAAAGCTGCTGATAGGAGGCTCTGCTTGAGGTATTGATAATGCGCTCTGCAAAGGAGTTTAACAATAAATTATTCAGGATAAGATCTTTTTGAATCAATTCATTAAAATAGGGTAGACTTATGGTATAAGTCACAACATCCGTTAATGCTTCAATACCACACAGACAAGGGATGCTCTTAATCAGTTCCACTTCACCGAGGATTTCACCGCTCCCTAGAAATTCAATGATATATTCTTTCCCATTTTCTTCCTCAAAGTAGCATTTTGTAATCCCATCTTTAATCAGCATAACCTTAGATACAGAGTGATCCTGAATCAATAATTTCTGCTCTTTACAAAATGATTCCAGAATAATATTTTCTCCGGCTTGTTCACGATAAAGCCTTTCAATATGGCTTAAAAATGACTGATTTGTTCTTAACATAGGTCTCCGGGACAATTGTCCTTTGCTGATTTGTTTTTTATATAGAAATTTGAAGCAGAAATTTACAAAACTAAAATGAATAATCACATCACAACCATAGCTTTTGACGCAGATGATACCCTTTGGATTAACGAACCTTATTTTCAGGAAGCAGAAAAGGAATTCTGCGCATTGCTTGAAGACTATCTTCCCCATCATTCCGTATCTCAGGAGCTTTTTAAAACAGAAATGAAGAATCTTCATTTATACGGATATGGAGTAAAAGGATTTATGCTTTGTATGATTGAGACTATTGGAAGAGTTTCAAATAATACAGCCTCTTTACAATTGGTTAATAAAGCTATTGAACTGGGGCAGGAACTCCTTCAAAAACCGATTGAGCTTTTAGATGGAGTTACAGAAACACTTGAAAGTTTAAAAGGAAAATACAGGCTTGTAGTAGCTACAAAAGGAGATTTGCTGGATCAGGAACGTAAACTAAAAAATTCTGGATTACAGGACTATTTCCATCATATCGAAATTATGAGTGATAAAAAGGAAAATGATTATAAAAAACTGCTAAAACATCTTGACTGCCAACCGGAAAACTTTCTGATGCTTGGAAACTCCATTAAATCGGATGTTTTACCTGTTTTGGAAATTGGCGGATCAGCCGCTCATATTCCTTATCATATTACATGGAGCCATGAACAGCATGATATTAACCTGGAACATGAACATTTTATGGAATTAAAAGCTATTAATGAGATCTTACAATTTCTTTAGCCATTAAGATTATTAAGCTCTTTAAAATAGTAAGTGAAACTTCGCCTAAAGTTAGATTTTCTTATTCTTGTACAATAACTTAGCTTTGCTTATCATTCCATAAAAATAAAAAGGCTGTCCCATTTCTGAGACAGCCTTTTCTATTATTTTTTCAGACATTTTTCAAGGAACTGATCCTGTTCCCATAAAACGTGGAATATATTCTCTTTCGCCTGGTATCCGTGGGATTCTTTTGGAAGAAGAACCATTCTTACCGGTGCCCCAAGGTTTTTCAATGCCTGGAAATATCTTTCTGTCTGCAAAGTGAAAGTTCCCGGGTTATTATCTGCATCACCGTGGATCAGAAGCAATGGTGTTTTCATTTTGTCTGCATTCATAAACGGAGACATGGTGTTATAGATCTCCGGAACATCCCAATAGTTTCTTTGCTCACTCTGGAATCCAAATGGTGTCAACGTTCTGTTATAAGCACCACTTCTTGCAATACCACAAGCAAAAAGCTTGGAATGTGTCAATAAATTAGCCGTCATAAATGCTCCATAGGAGTGACCACCTACAGCTACTTTCTTTTTATCGATATATCCTAATTGGTCTACCGCATTGATAGCTGCATCCGCATCAGCTACCAATTGAGTAATAAAAGTATCATTTGGCTCTGTTTTTCCTTCTCCGATAATTGGGAATGCTGCATTATCTAAAACAGCGTATCCTTTAGTTACCCAGTATACGAAAGATCCGTAATAAGGAAAAGTAAAGTCATTATCGTTTTGCGTACTCTGCCCTGCTGTATTCTTATCTTTATATTCTCTTGGATAAGCCCAAATCAATAAAGGTAATTTTTCTTTCTTAGCCTTTCTATCGTAATTTGCTGGTAAGTAAAGAGTTCCCGTCAATGTAACGCCATCATTTCTTTTGTAGGTAATGACTTCTTTATAAACATCTTTGATGCTTTCAAATGGATTTGCAAAATGAGTTACTGCTTCGGCCTTATTGGATTTAATATTCTTTTTGTAGAAGTTGGGATATTGGCTTGAAGATTCCTGCGTTGTTAAAATCTCTCCTTTTGAAGGATTTATAATATCTACAATGCTTTCTTTCGCTCCTTTAAGATTAGATGTATATATTCTTTTCTTCTTTAAAGACTGAACATCCATCTCATCAATAAACGGATGCTGTCCATCTTTTGTAAACCCATCTCCTATCAGATAAGCTTTACCCCCTTTTAAATCAACAACAGATCTGCCATATTGGTTTTTTACTGTATTAAATTCCCCCGGATCACTGTAAACATCCTGAGAGTTTCTATCATCAATAACTTTTGAGTTACCATTGTTAAGATCAACCAGGAATGTTTTGGTATTTCTTGTATCATACCATTCTTCAGAAACTAATGCATAATGATCATTCGTCCAGTCTACATCCTCGAATCTCTGTTTGATTTTAAAAAATGATTTAGGAGCTGCAGTAAACGGAGCTTCCCATGTGAAGATTTCATCTCTGTATTCTGCCGTTTTGTATTGGTCTCCTCCGTCAAGAGCTTCTGTAAAGACTAATGTTGCGGGAACATCGCTTCTCCATGACATCTCTCTCTTTCCTGTTCTTACCGATGAAAAACCTTTAGGCATAATTTCATTAAGAGGAATTTCATTCACCACTTTTACCGTATTTCCTTTCATATCATATACGGTTGTAGCCATAGGGAATCTACTCAAAGGAACAATATAAGAGAATGGTTTTTTAATGACTGAAGATAACAGGTAATTTCCATCAGGAGAAAAACTTAATCCTGTATACATATCCTGGTTCATTACCTTTTTAAGATTTCCGTTCAGATCTACATTAAATACCTCTGAAGTTACCAATGTTTCAAAGTTCTTCTCATCCTGTGGGTTCTTCAAAAGATCCTGATAGGTTCTGTTCTGGGAAACTTTTCCATCTGCTGTGGAAACAATTGGCCCTGTAGGAAGATCCTTTCCTGAATCAATTAAAGCAGGTCTGTTTTGAGGCAGCGTTCGGATTAATAAGCTTTGGGAATCATTATACCAAAGATATGGCGTTCCTAAATTGGCATTCAGGATGTCTTGTGTAATTTTTTTAGCTGTAGCCGTTTCCATATCTACAATCCACAACTCTACTCCTTTATTGGTTGTATTGGTAAAAGTTAGTTTCTTTTCGTCCGGTGAAAACTGAACGTAAGCAATTTTAGCACCCACAGGCAGATTTTTCACCTGAACCTCGTTTTTATCGCTGAACTTTCTTATTTTAAGGTTGTTGAAATACGTGGTAGTACTTGCAATATTCGTAACCGGATTGATTCTTAAACCACCCAGTTTCATTTCCTGCTGGTTAAGATCATCCAGTGTTTTATAGGTTGAACGGTAAGTAAAAACCACCCAATCTTTTTTGTTGTTCATTAAAACAGCCGGTGGTCTTTCATAATCTGCCAGTTTCAGGATTTCGGCAGAAGGTTTTTGATAAGTAATATTCTCCTGTGCATCATAAAAATTGAGAAACGCCAGAAGGCAGATTGTCAGTTTTATCTTCATATAGATTCATTTTCTACGAATGTAGTGATTTTTGAGAGAAATAAGTGCAAAATTTCATCTAAAATCCCCAATAACAAAGACATTATTAAAAATAACTCCAACAAAAAAGAGCATCAATTGATGCTCTTTTTATTATATGTTGTATACGTTTTTACCAGTCTGATGTTCGTTTTCTCCTTTCAATCAAATGATCTACGGAAACCTTTCCGGCCCCGATAATCATCAGAAGAAGATATACGGAAAGATAAATAAGGCTCATTTCTCTTTTTTCAAAAGGATCAGACCCATGAACTACAAATCCTGCAATAACCATTGTAAAGATCAGAAAGCCTAAGGAAACCCTTGTAAAAAGTCCTAATATGAGTAGAATTGAACAAACAAATTCAGCAAGTACCGTAAGAACTAGGGTAATTTGTGGCCCCATTCCCAAAAAATCAAAAAATTCAATTTTACCGCCTGCCAATAACATTTGGAGTTTTGGGTATCCATGAGAAAGCATTGCAAAGCCAACAAATACTCTCACTGCTAATAAAATAATATCTTTTGGTATAGAGCTCGAATTTGAATTATTATAGTTCATTTACTAAAAAATTTAGACTAAGGTAATAAAAATCTTTTAATACAACGGACTTTACAGCATTTTTAGTCTATCTGTAACCGAAATTTTTAAGGTCTCTGTCATTCTTTCTCCAGTCTTTTTTCACTTTCACAAATAAATTTAAGTGAATTTTCTTGGAAAAGAACTTCTCAAGGTCTAATCTTGCTTCTGTACCTACCTTTTTGATTGCTTCTCCTTTGTGTCCGATAATAATTCCTTTTTGGGTATCTCTTTCTACATAAATAATAGAATCAATGAAAATAATTCCTTCTTTTTCTTTGAACTGCTCAGTCACAACCTCTACAGAATATGGAATTTCTTTATCATAGTTCAAAAGGATTTTTTCACGAATAGCCTCATTCACGAAAAATCTTTCAGGTTTATCTGTATACTGATCCTTATCGTAATAAGGTGGGCTTTCAGGCAATAAAGATTTTAATTTAGGTAAAATAACTTCCGTATTGAAGGCGTTCAAGGCAGAAATTGGAAGGATTTCCGCTTTTGGAATCCTATTATGCCAAGTTTCTACCAATGTTTCAAGACCTGCCTGATCAGTCTGATCTACTTTGTTTAATAATAAAAGTACAGGAACAGGGATTTTATTTAATTTATCAATTAAGAACTCTGAAGGCTCAGCTTTGTCCGTTACATCAACAATAAACAGAAATACATCGGCATCCTGAAGAGAATCCTTTACAAAATCCATCATCTTTTCCTGCAATCCGTACTTAGGATCCAATACTCCCGGAGTATCAGAAAATACGATCTGAAGGTCTTCTTCATTATAAATACCAAAAATTCTGTGACGGGTTGTCTGGGCTTTCTGCGTTACAATCGCCAGCTTCTCACCCATTAATTGGTTAAGAAGTGTTGATTTTCCGGCATTGGGCTTTCCAACTATGTTTACAAATCCAGCTTTGTGCATAAAAATAATATTACGAACTGCAAAGTTAGTAAAACAAAATTGGTCTTTACGGTTAATCTCAATATTTAAAAGAAAAAAAGCGAGTTATTTGTCTTTGGAGTACATTTCAAAAGATTTTTGAAGAGATTCTAGCACTCGTCTTTTAAACTTATCTATTTTAACCACAAAGTCACAAAAGCTTTTACCCCCTAAGTTCACTTTTAAAAATTTAAAATGACACTGCAAGAAAAAACACTTAAGTTTTGAAAATCATAGATTTTCATGGGTTTGCAAGAAAATATCAAAATTTAATATGATCCTCCTTTAATGGAGTTACACATGGATAAGCAGCTCTTTATATTCCTTTATCACAAAAAACCATAAAATAATTTTGTATTGCATTGCCTAAAACTGATATTTTTGAATATTAGAATTCATCTTTTATGAATATAGACCAGATTCTTGACCAAATTTATATCCTTCCGGAAGCATCCAAAAATAGCTTAAAAACATATATCACAGAAGTTTCACATCCAAAGGGATATTGTCTGATGGAAGCAGACAAGGTTATTCCTTTTGTTTATTTTATCCGTAAAGGAATTGCCCGTGCCTATTCGTCTACTTCGGATAATGATATTACATTTTGGTTCGGAAGTGAAGGGCAGTGTGTACTTTCTATGAAAAGTTACGTGGAAAACAAACCCGGCTATGAAAGTATAGAGCTGCTTGAAGACTGTGATCTGTACATCCTGGAAACTGAGAATTTAAGAAGACTCTTTAATGAGGATATTCATATTGCCAATTGGGGAAGAAAGCTTGCGGAAGCAGAGATGATAAAATCTGAAGAACTGATTATTTCAAGACAATTCAAAACTTCTCTGGAGCGCTACAAGGATATTATTCAATATCAACCTGATTTGCTTAAAAGAGTTCAGCTTGGTCATATTGCCTCCTACCTTGGCATTACCCAGGTGAGTTTGAGCAGGATACGGGCGGAGATTAAATGATAGTGTGTTTTATGGATGGGAGCTGGAAGATGGAAGTACTATTCTACTTAACGACTAAACTCCAGCATCTATAAAATATTTTTAAGTTTTGGCTAAAGCCAATGGAATAAACATTTATTTTGAAAGCGGACTAAAGTCCGCTCCTATTGATACTACAGGGTATATCATATTAGTATTGATGATTATTTATTGAAAGAAAAGTAAATAGATGACAGCTTTATATTCATTGATAAAAATAACAGAAAATCCGGTTCGGACTGCCACAACTTCCCTCTTCCTTACTAAAACTCATTTTTTAACAATTGTAAAATTTTTTCTCCTTTCAAATGCTGAAATTTGCAGTAGAAAAATTTAACAATGAATTGGATCATATTAGTTATCGCTGGATTATTTGAGGTTGCCTTCGCATCATGTTTAGGAAAGGCAAAAGAAACATCAGGAACTGAGATGTATTTGTGGTATACAGGTTTCCTGATAACCATGACGATCAGTATGCTTCTTCTGATCAAAGCTACTCAGACGTTGCCTATTGGAACGGCATATGCGGTATGGACAGGAATTGGAGCTGTAGGAACAGCTTTAATGGGAATTATCTTCTTTAAAGATCCTGTAAGCTTTTGGAGAGTTTTCTTTATTGTAACTCTTATTGGTTCTGTTGTAGGATTAAAAGCAGTGTCTTCATCACACTAACCATTGCATAAACATCTATCAATACTTTAAAATGAAAACCGTCTTCAAATTTTGAAGACGGTTTTTCTATTTTTTATAGACTACAGGTAAGATTTCATTGCTTCTTAGCCCATATTTCTTGATTTCTTCTTCGGAAAATTTCTGCGAATAAAAATTAGGCTCTACTTCAAAACCTTCTTTTCTTAAACGGTCAAAATAATCCATTCCGTACCAGCGAACATGATCGTACTGGCCAAAATGTTTCTGGCGCTCTTTCGGATCTTTGATGGTAAAATCTTCATAGGTTTTTTCCAGTGAATTTTTCATCGGAACCTGAAGAATTCCCCATCCGCCAGGCTTCATCACCCTGTACAGTTCACTCATTGCTTTTGCATCGTCTTCAATATGTTCCAGCACGTGGTTACAGAAAACGATATCAAAGCTGTCATTCTCGAAAGGTAAATCAAGAATATCAGCCTTCACATCCACAATGGGAGAATAGAGATCTGCAGAAATATAATTCAGATTGCTCATTCTTTTGAATTTTCTTAAAAATTCCTGTTCAGGAGCAATATGCAGTACTTTATAATTTTTAATGAAAAAATCGGTTTCGTTCTGAAGATACAGCCACATCTGACGGTGTCTTTCCAGACTTAAAGTCCCTGGGGAAAGGGCATTTTCTCTTTGTTTTCCATAGCCGTAAGGCAGGAACTTCCGGTAGGATCTTCCATCAATAGGATCATAAAACTGATCTCCTTTGAAAAACTGATAAATAAGCGGTCTGGCCCAGATGCTCATCTTAATAAGCATTGGACGTGGAATTTTATTCAGTAAAAGCTTAGTTATCTTCTTCATTAAAAATCCAGTTGGAAAGGCTTTTCTTCGTCACTTACAATCCCTAAAGCTTCATACACATAATCGAATGTAGAAAGCAATACCGGCTTACCATTGATTACTGCTACATCATGCTCAAAGTGAGCAGATGGCAGGTTATCTAAAGTAGTTACCGTCCAACCATCATTATGGAATTTTACTTTTTCAGTTCCAAGGTTAATCATTGGCTCAATAGCAATTGCTAAACCGTCTTTGATTACTTTACCACTTCCCTGTTTTCCATAGTTAGGAACTTGTGGATCTTCGTGCATTTGTCTTCCCAAACCGTGTCCTACAAGCTCTCTTACCACTCCATATCCTTCTTTTTCACAATGTGCCTGGATAGCATGAGAGATATCTCCAATTCTTTTTCCTCTGATACATTGCTCAATTCCTTTATAAAGGGATTCTTTAGCAACTTTCAATAGCTTTTTAACTTCCGGTTTTACTTCACCAATTTCAAAGGTATAAGCGTGATCTCCTACAAATCCGTTCAAAATAACTCCACAGTCTACAGAAAGAACGTCTCCTTCTTTTACGACTTCATTATTCGGGAAACCATGAACTACCTGCTCATTTGGAGAAATACACAGAGAGTTAGGGAAACCTCCATATCCTAAAAAAGCAGGTTCAGCACCGTGATCTTTAATAAAATCATGTGCTAATTTATCTAAATATAAAGTCGTAATTCCCGGCTTAATTTCTTTTGCCAACATTCCCAATGTTTTAGAAACTAATCGGGCGCTCTCCTTCATCAGACGCAGTTCGTCTATTGTTTTTAATTGAATCATTGTATTAATTTACCAATGTATTAATATATCAGTGTAATACCATCAATTGAGAGATGAGTACACTGTTAAATTGTTATATTTTTATTTTACCAGAAAAGTCCTTTTTTCTTTTCTTTTTTAAGCTTTGAATAGGCCAAAACTTCTCCTCCTTCTACACGGAATTCTATTCTTTCCTGAATAATATTGTAGATTTCACCCCATCCAGGGAATCCACCGATATTTCTGTCATCAATGAACCAGTCTGCATCTAATTTTCTGGATTGATTTTCTGAATCAAAAACTTCGCCTTCGAAACTTGAGTTCACTGCATAAAATTCAATTCCATTTTTTTTACAGAATTCTACTGCTTCCTCTAACGTTTTTCCGTGTCTATATGTCCAAAGAATAAGCCTGTATCCTTCTGCCTGAAGTCTTTTCAGGGTCTCGAAAGCAAAGATCTTTGCCTTCCCGATTCCCGGATAAGCATCATCAACAATAGTCCCGTCAAAGTCAACAGCAATCTTTTTATTATTTAACATTTTGTTCTTTTTTTAGCTTTGCAAAGATAAGAAATAAAAAAGAGTGCCAAAAAGAAAGGCACTCAATACTTTTATAATTTAAAATAATAATATAGGCTATTAGCTCTTAACCCAGCTAAACTGGAACTGAAGATCCGGAGTAGAAACTCTGTCTGTGATCTTCTGTAGTCTTGCAGGAAGCTTCATCAGATATTCCTGAGCTTTTTCTGCTTTTTCTGTAAGGCCTTTTACGTGTTCAATCTTCCATTCATCCAACAGGTCTTTCATAATATTGATATAATCCTGACCTGTATACACCATACATCTTTGTGCAGCATCTGAGAAATGCCCCCAAAGTTCACCTGCCTTCTGTCCTGACTGTCTCATTAAGTGAGCAGGCATTACGATTTTCTTACGCATCATATCTTCGAATGCAAGAATCATTTCTGATGGATCTATTTCAAGAATTTTAGCTACGAAATGTTTATATGCTTTTGCGTGTCTTGCTTCATCAGCTGCAATTACACCACACATTTTAGCTAATTTTCCGTTTCCGGATTGTTTGGCCAATGTTCCTACTCTTCTGTGGGAAATATTGGTTGCCGTTTCCTGGAAACTTGTGTAAATAAAGTTTCTGTATGGATCCATACTTGTTCCCAAGTCAAATCCATCACTAATAAGATATTGAGTAGTGATTTCCACTTCTCTCATATTTACTCTACCACACAGATAAAGGTATTTGTTTAATAAATCTCCGTGTCTGTTTTCTTCTGCTGTCCAGGATCTCACCCAGTTAGCCCAGCCTACTTTTTCTTCCTGATTAATTCCATCAACTCCCATTAACCAAGACTCATAGGAAGGAAGAGCTTCTTCTGTGATACAGTCTCCGATCAGAGTTACGAAAAGATCATAAGGCATTTCACGGGCAAAAGTCTGAATTTCTTCAAGATCATGTTTAAATTCTTCGCTTGAAGGATCTGGTAGGTAATCTGAGGGCTGCCAAATTTTTTCAATTGGCGTTAAAAATTTATCAAGAAAAGAACCTACTTCCTTTTCCAATATTCCCATTACTTCTTTCCTAACAAGCTTTTGATACATTTTACTATTCAGTTTTTAATTAGCAAAGATAAGACTTATTTATTATTTAACGCATAATAAAGTATGCAACTCATACCTTATCTGACATAAATCATAAAAGAATGTTGATATATAGTTATAACGACATTCTTTTAACAATATTATTGAATTTTAGTTAACTAAAATATCTCCTGTCATTGCATTTGGTATTTCAACGCCCATTACTTTCAGGATTGTAGGGGCTACATCGCCCAGTTTTCCTGGTTTTAAGTTCCATGTATGGTCTTTATCCATCACAATAAAAGGAACTAAATTGGTTGAGTGCTGAGTATTAGGTGTTCCATCAGGATTCAGCATTACATCTGAGTTTCCGTGATCTGCAAGAATGAACACTGTATATCCGTTTTCGTAAGCAGCAGTGGCTACTTTTTCAATACATGCATCTACTGTTTCAGCAGCTTTTACAGCAGCTTCAAAAACACCTGTGTGCCCTACCATATCCGTATTGGCGAAGTTCAGACATACAAAATCAGCAGTTCCTTGCTCTAGCTCCGGTACAATAGCATTGGTGATATCATAAGCTGACATTTCAGGCTTTAAATCGTAAGTAGGAACGTCTTTTGGACTTGGACATAAAAGTCTTTTTTCTCCATTAAACTCTTCCTCCCTTCCTCCTGAGAAGAAAAAGGTAACGTGTGGATATTTTTCAGTTTCAGCAATTCTGATCTGAGTTTTTCCATTCTTCTCCAACACTTCTCCCATGGTTTCTGTTAAAACATTTTCATCAAAAACAACTTGAACATTCTGGAATGTTTTGTCATAATTGGTTAATGTAATATAGTTAAGGTTAAGTTTCTTCATAGAATATTCAGGAAAATCTTTCTGGGAAAGAACTTCTGTAATTTCTCTACCTCTGTCTGTACGGAAGTTGAAACAGATCACCACATCATTCTCAATAATTTTTGCCACCGGCAGCACGTTTCCTGTAGCCGTTGTATTCACTAAAATGATTGGCTTAAGGAATTCATCAGTTATATTATTATCATATGAATCTTTAATGGCATCCAAGGCATTTGTAGTTTCGAATCCAACTCCTTCTACAAGAGCATCGTAAGCTAATTTTACACGCTCCCATCTTTTATCTCTGTCCATGGCGTAGTATCTTCCTACCACAGTAGCCAGTTTTCCGGTGGTTGCTTCCATATGATTCTGAAGCTCTTCAATAAACCCTAATCCGGAATGCGGATCGCAGTCTCTTCCGTCTGTGAATGCATGTACAAAGACATTTTCATTCAAACCGAATTCTTTAGCAGCCGTTAATAATCCTTTCAGGTGATTGATATGTGAGTGTACTCCTCCATTGGACACCAATCCGATGAAATGTATTTTTTTATTTTCTTTTTTAGCATAATCAAAAGCATCCTGGATTACTTTTTCCTGCCCAAGAGTACCGTTTTCAACAGCCATATTCAATTTTACCAGGTTCTGGTAAACCACTCTTCCGGCTCCAAGGTTCATGTGACCTACTTCAGAGTTTCCCATCTGTCCGGCAGGAAGACCTACCGCTAAACCGCTTGCTTCAAGGGTTGTGTGTGGAAATTTTTGGTAACAGCTATCTATAAATGGTGTATTTGCTTTGTCTATGGCAGAAACGTCCGGGTTTGTTCCCAATCCCCATCCGTCAAGAATTGCTAATATTGCTTTTTTTGACATTTTGTAAAACTTTAGTTATACAAATTTATCGAATTTCCTATGAATAGAAGAATTTGGAGTTCTGAATTTTATGTATTCAGGGTAAAAAGAAAAAATCTGTGTCCTCTTCAAAATCTTTGAGCTCTATTATTCTTGCAGATCTTGTTGATTTCGCAGATTTTAAAATGGATGATTATAGATTTCAACTCCTGGCTTCAACTCTAATTTTTAAACCAGCTATTAATCTTATAAGTAAACTTTTTTGATTTTACATTTTCTATTTTAATGTTCTGCCCTTTTTCCACTCCTTTTACATCGGCTTCCTGATCCCAGTTTCCTTTGGTAAACTTCAATTGTGCCGGCACATAAATTTTTAAAGTAAGGGTTCTTTCAAAATCACTTTTCTTTTCCATTTTAACTGAAGATGCACTCCAGCTTCCCAGTTCCTTCTGATTTCCCGCGATATAAACCTCATCATTTTTATCGGGAACATTTACTACCAATGTTACTGTTGAAGGTTCACCTGAGAATTCCTGGAAAAAATCATCATATTTTAAATTCTTTTCTTTTGCATATGCCTGGATATAAGAATCCAGAAAGCCACTGTCTTTTAAAAATAAAAATGGGTCTTCAATATTTAAAATATCATGTACGGCTTTATGTTTATCGGTCTGTTTATTGAAATAGGCTTCACATATTTTGTATCCGATCCAATATCCTAAATCATTGGGCCTGTCGTCTTTTTTGGAGGTCCAGTAAAACCAATCTCTTAAATCGTCACTTTTATATCTTGTTACAAATTCTTTGTATAATTTGTCTGAATTTGCTTCACCATACTGAAACGCTTTTACATTCATGGGCTCTCCGGAAACAAATTCTCCGATAAAATCAGCTCCGCCTTCTGTTAAAGCTTGTTTTAATAAAGTTTCTCCGCCTTTATTATTTTGCTGAAAATGGATCATTTCATGGACAATTAGAGGTACTACTCCATCCAGATTTTTAAACAGTTCTGTTCCGATTGAAATTCCCTCATTGGAAGAATTCCCGCCTGTATTCATTCTGCCGTACACGAAATAGACGGTTGAGAATTTAGCTTTTGGATACCAATATTTTAATGCGCTGTAACTTGCTTTTAGCTTTTTATCTTTTGCCCCAATATCATCTAATACATGTCTGGTTTTAAGATATTCCTCTTTATTCTTTTTCACTGTTGCATACAGAGAATCTGCATTAATGATTCGATTCCTGATAAAACTTTTCACTCCCGGCGAACCATTTTCTATGTATTCTACAAAAGGATTGGCAGTGGAGGTTTCCATTTTATCAAAGGCTTTCCAGAAGTTTTGAGCATCTTTTGTTTCTAAAACCGCGTTTAGAGGATCTTCTGTAAATTGAGCCTCTATCGTTCCGAAAGCCAACAAAGAAAGCATTATAAGATAATTGGTTTTCATTTTAGTTTTTAAGGTTAACGGTCAAAAACATAAAATATTACATTGAGTTTAGATCTCTCTTTCCTTTCTAAACTAAAAATATTTCTCTAATATGGTTTTATAATTTCAGGCTTATTTCCTCTATAAATCCATAAATCTTTTTTAATTTTGCTGCATGGACTTACGTGATCAATTGAAGAATCTTTTTCCTGAACATGAAGAGCAGGATTTTGAGATGCCTGAAGAAGAATTCAAGCAGAAAGAGCCATTGGTATGCAAATTTGAGAAGAAAGGAAGAAACGGTAAACCTGTAACCATTGTTGAAGGTTGGGAAGGCAATGAAGAGGATCTGAAAAAAATCTCAAAGAAAATAAAAACCACCTTAGGAATAGGCGGTTCTGAAAAGGACGGAACGATTATCATTCAGGGAGACAACCGTGATAAAATAATGGCTATCCTTAAAGATATGGGTTATAAAACTAAACGAGTTGGCGGATAGGTCTAGAAATAGACCTGGGTCTCCGGCAGTAAGGTTTTTAATTTTTCAATTTTAGATTTTTCTATAGGATTTCCTACAAGAATGAGGGTTTTCAGATTTTTCAGCTGACTGATTTCTACAGGAATATCCTTCAGATTATTATTGGCAAGGTTCATACTGACAATGCTCTTTAATCCTTTTATTCCGGGTGAAATCTCTGTGATATTATTGTCACTTATATTCAGAAATTCAAGTTCCTGAGCTTTAAAAAGATTTTCCGGAAGCCTGATAATTGCATTCTGCTGTAATTCAAGATATTTTATTTTTTTGGGAAATGACAGATTCCCCATGTCATTGATCTGATTATTGGCCAGATTTAAAAATTTCAGATTCTTGATCTGATACAGTCGGTCAGTAATAAAACTGATTTGGTTTCCCTGTAAATTTATTTCTTCTAAAGCTGGAATTTCCATTAGAGCTTCGGGAAAGGCATTAAGATTATTGGCATCAAAATGAACTGCTTTAAGATTTTGGAGCTGTGCAACATTCGGATTGATGCTTGTCAGGCTGTTCAGGTTCATGGAAAGCGTAGTCAGTTTTTTTAATTGACTGATTTCATCGGGAATGTATTTGATACTATTTTCGTTCACATTCAAAAATTCAAGTTCTTTTAGCTTAAATAGCTCCTGATCCATTTTCTCGAACTTATTCGCCATTATATTTAAAAAGAACAGGGAATCCAGTTTTACAATCTGAGGAGGAAGGTTGAACAATCCTTTTTCTCTGAAGCTCATACTGTAAACAGCCTTTTTACTGTTCAAAGCGTCTTCAATATTGGTAAAAGTGGGATATTTAACAGGATCAATCTGAGCGTTAACCTGTGAAAGTGATAAAATGCTAATAAGTAAGAAAAACTTTTTCATATAAAGATGTTTATCGTTTTTAAAGGTCATATGCAATTGCATGCTCTTAATCTATGCTTGTGTTTACCAATCATAGCGATTTTATAAACAGAAAATGTCTGCCGACAACAAAGGTTATCGACAGACAGGAATTATAAATAATTTATTTCTTTAAAAGTTTTACAGTTTTCTGGAATCCTCCTTCTGCTTCAATATTCAGAATTAAAACACGAGATCCTTCCAATTGCTGTGTAAAGTCAAGGTCTAAAGCCTTATTAGTTCCATTGAATTTCTTGATATAAACAATCTTTCCGTCTACACTGTAAGCAGTTACCGAAATATCCTTCAATCCTTTTGGTGAATTGATCTTCACAATTCCTGAAGTAGGATTTGGTGCTACCGTTACGGTATTTTCAGCAGCTACATTTTCAATAGTACCCAAAGATCCTTGTGTTCCCAGGTTTCCTTTTAGTGCGATTACAACAGTAGCCGATTTCCCTCTATAGTCAATAGTATTTCCTGTAGCGTCAACATCAGTAGAGATGGTAGCATCCGGATGCTGAATAGAGAAGAAACCAAATTTATGATCAGGTGTGAAAGTTAACCCTGTAGGTTCAGATCCTGCCGGCATAGAAGCAAACAGTCTTACTTTCGGATTAGCCTGTGTATGATCCGGAGCAATTACCCAGATATAGTTTTTACCACCATCCTGAAGAACCCACAGATTTCCAAGTTCGTCAAAGGTAAGGTTATCATTTCCATCGCCCCAAGCTTCAGATTTTGTTCCCTGTGTTGTTTCGAAAGAATATATAGAATTAGCACCTCCAACGAATGTTTCTACCTGAGAAGCGGTTGTTCCATTATCCTGTAAACGGTAAACTTTATCCAATCCTTTTGCCGTAAAATAAATCTTCCCATCCAAAGGACTGATATCTACGTCTTCTACTCCATTAAATCTGGTTCCTAAAGCCTGAGCAAGTGATGCTGTACTGTTCTGATCGGCCTTAGTTTTATTAGGTACCTGAACCCATGTTGCTGTAGTTCCTGCCGGATCTCCTGCTGCTGTTAATCCCTGATCTAATTTTAATACATAAAGGTTTCCAGAAGAAAGGTCATTGGGCGTATCCATCACATATTTATATACCATATGAGTTCCTCCATCTTCTCCATAATAGGCAACCGTTCCCGCATTATTGATAACCACATTTTCATGGTTCATGATTCCCATCTGCCAAAGTTTCCCTTTAGAACCGTCAGCATTCTTAGAAATAACCTGAGCTGTTGCAGGATCAATTTCTACAAGCCATCCGTAATCTTTGTATCCATCTCCGTTTACATCATTAGCAGTTACAGATTCTTCTGCTGTTACTACAGTTCCCCAAGGGGTAATTCCTCCTGAACAGTTTCTGATAGTCTGCACCAAACTTGGGTCTGAAAAATTTACGGCTCTTGATCTTGTTAACTGCCAAAGTTTTGTAGAAGAATTATAATTAACCTCAGCCATAGTAACCCCTCCCGGATTGGTTTCGTGGTTTACTGAAAGGTAGCCATTTGTACTGCTTCCTGATTTGCCCACATAAGCTGTAAAATCGTTCTGGCCACCTACCATACCTCCGCCTTCGGTATAGTTATCCCCTTCTTTTAAAACAAGCTGATACTTGTGCTCTCCGGGAATAATAAGTTTATTGGTTTGTGCTGTAGGAACAATAGACGTAAAACAGCTGATATGTGTTCCGTTACAGGTAATAGGTGTAGTGTTAACTTTTGTCTTAAGATAGGCATCAATTCTAAGATCTGAACTGCCAACACTTCTATTATGTAATTCAACAGAAATTCTGTTAACTCCATTGATGAATTTTGATTTTGGAATAGAGAAAATATTATATACATTCTCTGCAGCACCATCAACCGTTGTACTTGATAAAGTATTGAATGCAATAGCACCTGCAGGCATATTATCTCTTACTACTTCCTCACCGTTAAGATAAACTACAATACCATCATCTCTCATTACACCAAGCTCCATATTATCGGAAAGTGTTGAAAGGTTTACGGTAAAATCTTTAGCAAAATATGCTGTAATCAGTCCTGTTGCCCCAGAATGAATGGTAGTGGTTACAGGATCACCATATCCTAATGGTCCATTACCCACAGGCCAGGAAGAAATGTCATAGTTTTGTGTTTTCCAAACATCAGGTTGTGCCTGATCAAGGTCCTTGTAACTCCAGGATGTTCCTTTGTCAAAAATAGTGGTTTGTGCCTGAATGGTAGACCCGGCAAGCAGGGCTAACGCTCCAATTGTTAGTAGTTTTTTCTTCATTTTTAAGTTTGATTTATTAGACCTTGCAAAACTATTTTTTAAAGACCATCATTCTGTTAATAGGATTTTAAATATAGATGGAAGAATATTAATTAATTTAGAACCTAATGTTAAGAGGATTAAGTTTTTGTTAATAGTTGAACATGAGGACGCAGGATATGGTCTTAGGAATCCGAATTAAATGATTCCCATGACTCATTAATGATAGGTCATAATAATTCTTAGTACGGAATGCTACTTTTTCTTAATTTTAAAATGACATTTTGAATCTGAGGGGTAAGGAGTAAAATAACAATTACGAAAATTACACCTATCAACATCAAATCATAATAATCCCGGGTACCACGAGCCAATATTTGGTGGCTTATCATCTGATTAAAATATCCCGCTGATCCTGTTTTTGATGTATACATATCACTGCCTGCATTCATATATTGATTTTGAATATCCAATAAAGTAACCGGCAATTGCTGGTTAGTCTCCGTTATTGTTTCCCGAAACTTTTCCCTTACAGCTGATTTTGTAAACAATTGAAGTTCATTACTAAATGCCAAACTGGTTACAAATCCGGTAAACCTAGCAAATATTCCAACAAGAGAGGCATGTACAGCAATTTTAGGAGGTGCTGATGATGCGGTAAATGAAACAATTGGAACAAATAAAACACCTGTTGCCACTCCATAAATAAACATAGGTAGGATGAAATCTATTGTTTCGCCCTGTACAGAGACCAATAATATCATATAGGCATAGTATGTCGCCATAATCCCAAAACCAACAATAATGAGCCTTATCAGGTTAAAACCAATCAGTACAAATCGAGAAGTAACAAACATACTTAGAATGGTTCCAAAGATCACAGCAGTCCATATTGGAATAGTACTGAGTGGATGATTACTTAAAATCACTTCAAGATAGCCGTAAGCCAGTCCGGTACTTCCTTTGAAAAGGTAGAATGTGAAAAGGAGTAAAAGACCCACCACAAAATTCTTTGTTTTAAAAATCTGCAGGTTGATTAATGGCCGCTTAACTTTTAGCTCTCTGACTATAAAAAGCAGGAGAATTGCAAGATTACTTAAACCAAGAGTAAGTATTAACCGGCTATCAAACCACCCTAGCTGCCTTCCATATACAAAGACATATCCTAATATTAAAATAAAAGATACATACAAGAGATAGCCTATCCAATCCACCTGATACAATGGTAACTTTTTGGTAAATCTTGCTTTGCCATTCATTGTAAGCAATACAACACCTGTCAGGATGACAAGTATGATATTGAATCCGTAAAATAGCCAGTTAAAATCGAAAAAATGGATGACTATACTGGTATAGATGGAATAAAACGGTACTGCGATTTGTATGCTTCCGTAAAGAAGACTGTAAGCAATCACCCGAGCACGTACAGACTGTAATCTTGGAAAAATAAGCTGCAACACGATACCGGACATCAGTGCGCAGGTAATACCCTGCAAAAACTGACAAATAGTAAACAGGGGCCAATCTTTGAATTGAAAACAGATAACGGAGCATATTGCATTAATGGCCAGTGCTATCAGCAAATATTTTCTGACTGCAAAATACTTTACAATACGGAAGTCCAGTGCCAGGAAAGCTACGGTTGAGCCATACATAACGACCATGCCATATTGTACATCGGTAGATGGTATACCGTAAAATCCCATGGCTGCAGCCGGGCTGCTGTAAAAAGCGAAACTAAACAGGCAGGTCATCAGAATGGCAAATATTACGGATCTTGCCATCCATTCGGAGACCCATGATTTGAAAACCGGTATTTTATGTGTCTGCATCATCAGTCTTTTAAAACATAAACATTTGCATTCATTCCGGCAGAAAGTTTTCCTAATCTATCAGGTGTATCTGTGAGTTTAATTCTAACAGGAATACGTTGAATGATTTTAACAAAATTACCGGTAGCATTATCGGGAGGAAGTAATGAGTAGCGGGAACCTGTGGTTGGCGAAAGCGATTCAATAATACCATTAAATTTTTTATCCGGAAAAGCATCAACTTCTATGGATACTGATTGCCCGATTCTGAAGTTTTCAATTTGTGTTTCTTTAAAATTGGCCATCACCCATTTTTCTTCGGCTATATTGACCAAAAATGCTAATGTTTGACCCGGTTGTATCAATTGACCTTCTTGAATGCTTTTTTTACCAATTTGTCCGTCAAAAGGGGCTGTAATGACAGTATATCTGATATCCAGTTCCTGTCTCTGAAGAAGAGCTTCTTTTATTTTTATTTCTGCCGCTATTGCGTTACGCTGTGCTCTGAAATCATTTAATTTGGATTTAGCCACCTGCAAAGAAGTTTTCGCTTGGTCATAGTCAGCCTGCGTGATAAACAATGATGTACTGACATTATCAAATTTTTGTTGTGTAACAGATTCATCTGCCAGCAGATTTTTATAACGGTCAAATTCTCTTTGCTGCAGGTTCAATCTTGCTTTTGCCCCTGCTAATTGTGCCTTTATAACTTCAATACTTTTAATCTGAGTTTCTTCGTTCGAAGCCAGAACAGGAATTTTAGCATGTGAACTCATCAGTTCAGCTGATGCGGCATTTCTTTTTAAGCCATACTCGTCAAGTTCAATAACCACAAGGGTATCTCCTTTTTTAACCTGCTGATTATCTTTGTAATAAATTTTATGGATATACCCGCCAACTTTTGCATTTATTGGTGACAAATATGCATCAACCTGAGCGTCATTGGTCTGCTCATAGCGATATCCTTTCAGGAAAAATGCAGCTCCCCAAATAATTATCCCGACAAATAATGCGATTCCCAACCATTGGGTTAGCTTTACTATAATTTTATCTGTTTTATTTTTATTCATAATTTTTTACATTAAAGAATTCCTACGATTGTCAATAATCTGATATGGGTGAGCTTTACGTTCGCCTGCGCTGTTGTTACATTAAACTTTGCTTCCAATAAAGCATTTTCAGCTTCCAAAAGGTCAGTCAGAAGAGATTCCTGATTGAGATAACTGCTTCTGATAACCCGAACCGTTTCTGTTGTTTTTGTAATATTTTTCATAGCTGTTTCTACGTTTTCCAAAGCCTGTTGTTCCTGTAAATAAGCTTCTTTTACCTGAAGCAAAATTTCATTCTTTTTAATGTCAGCTTTTTCTTTTGCCTTGCTATTGGTAATTTGGGCGTGAGCTACTGAATGCTTGCTTTTATATAAGTTATCAAGAGAAAACTGTACTTTAACTCCTGTTTGTCCAAATCCCCATAAATCATTCGAGTATGGATAAAAGGAAATCTGCGGATAGGTATAGTTGTAATTTGAAAACAGTGAAACCTTAGGCAATAATGCAGCCTTAATCTGTTTGATATTAAGTTCACTCCATTTAATGTCGCTATCAGCCATCTTATAATCAGGTGATGTATTAAGAGCCACATCTATATAATCATTGTAACCGATATTTGTGAAGGTATCTGATTCAACAGACTCTTTATAATCAATAGCCACCTCAGCATCATTTTCATATCCCATCAGAATACTGATACGTTGTTTAGCAATTTCAATCTTCTTTTTAATATCAGAAAAATTCAGTTCTAATTGTGACAATTTTACTGAAGTCCTCAGCACATCACTTTTTAGTACAATACCGTTTCTGTGCAGACTTTCTATGAGTGTTAACTGTTTTTTTTCCGTTTCAATTTCTGCATCCAGAAGATCATAAAAATGCAGGAACTTATATAAATCGAAATAAGCAGCCGCAACATTATATTTCACATTGTACTTTTGCAGATCAAATTCATATTTTTTCCGCATCTCTTCTTCCTTTTTCATTAGAATATTTCTCCGGTCTTTACCTCCATTAAAAAGGTTAAAATTTAAGTTGTATCCTACTCCGTAACCATAGTCTTTTACAGGCACATCCTGTGGGGAGGAGAAAAGGCCATTGTCATAAATAAGAAATTTAGAATTGAGCTTTATCTCTCCGCCTACCGAAAGCTCAGGAAGCAAACGATCCTTTGCTTCAAGTACTTCCAGCTTGCTTTGCTGAAGATTTAAATCTGACAGTTTTAACTGACGATTGTTCGCTTCTGTAATTTTCCATATTTCTTCCAGACTTAATGCCTGGACATTTCCTGTGTTCTGGGCATTAAGAGATTGCGCCAGCAGCAGTATGCTCAGAATTGAGATGGTTCTAAATTGTTTCATCGGCTTTCCTTATAATAATTGCTTTGCACCTTTCTTTTTAGCAGCTAACCAATTCTTAAAAATCTTCATCAATTCTTCCAGGGCAAAGGTTATATCTATCATTGGCATAAAAGGACTTGAATAAGTACAAGCTAGTCTGTAGATATTCACCGCATCAGTTTCTGCTGCTGAATGCTGTAATTGATTATCACAATGTTCATCTTTTATTTCAGTCTCTTTACGAGATCTTACTATGTATTGTTTCATAATGCTATGTTGTTATTTACACAGCAAAATTATCCAACATGTAAAATCATCTTTTTATATAATTAGCCTAATATTTGTTATATTTGGCCAAATGGAAATTCTTAATCAATTAATCAATATTATTGATCAAAATCCTGATTCAATTTTGGTAATGCGGCAGCAGATTGAGCAGCGTTTACCTTCACATCAGCATGATAAAGCTCAGCTGCTGTTGGTTTATGGCGGAATTGCTTACCTGCAAACAGGTGAAAAGGACTTTTATATTCCGTCTAATCATTATATATGGATTCCCAAAAATTACTCTCACAATCTGATGTTTAATACACAGGATCTGTATATGATTAATATCTATTTCCCGGGAGAAGAAACAGATGGCTTTTATGATGAATTAGGAATTTATCCGGTGAGTAAACTTTTATCAGAAATGCTTTCTTTCAGCGAAAAATGGCAGGGAGATTATGAAAAAGATACATGGGAGTTTGAGTTTTTATCAACGCTTAAGAAGATGCTGTCAAAAGAAAATCTTAAAAAATTTTCAATTCAACTTCCTACAACAGAAGATCAGAGGCTTAATGCCATTACCGATCATCTTAGAAGTAGGTTAAATGAAAGTCTTACATTGGAAGACATTGCAAAATTATCGGGAATGAGTGTGAGAAGTTTAACAAGATTGTTTCAAACAAAGCTGCATATCACTTTTATTCAATATTTAAAAATGCTGAGAATTATTCGGGCTATGGAATTAATAAAAGATACTGATTTGAGTATGACGGAAATAGCATACGAAATTGGTTATTCAAACCTATCCGCATTCAGCAATAATTTTCAGCAACTCACCCATATGAGGCCTACAGATTTTAAGACAATATCAAAAGCCTAGAAACTACCATTCTTATGGTAACGAAATTGTGCCGGAAACAGATTTACCTCTATGGTTAATACAACACTTTGGTACATACCTTGAGTACGAAAAGCGGGCATCTGTACTCCGTTATCCCGAATAACAAATCCCCGCCAATTAATCTTGTATTCTTAACCTCTACTTCGCTTTACTCACATCAGTAAGGGCATTCAGAAAGGCAATAATCTGATTTATCTCGGTTTGGGTAAGGTTTAATTTATCAGGAGCAAGTGTCTGGTTTTTCATCTTTACTCCTAATCCTTCTCCTCCACCTTCATTATAGAAATCAAGGACTTCTTCTAAGGTATTGAAAGCCCCGTTATGGAAGTAAGGTTTTGTAAGGGCAATATTTCTTACGGTAACGGTTTTGAATGAATAATCATATATCCATGATTTTTCTTTTTTAACCGGGCTGTTCCCTCTTCCGGGATCCTGATCCAGTTCTATAGGAAGCTGTTTTATTGGTTTTGTGGTTACGCCAAGAACTTCGGACTCATTTTCATTAAAGAACGGTGGCACTAATCCTGAAAAATGAGGAGCAAAATGACAGGTTGCACAATTGGCTTTTCCCATGAACAGGTTGAACCCTTTTTTCACATCTTCAGAAACATTTTTTTCATTTCTCATGAAACGATCGAAGTCACTATCAAAAGAATATAAAGAGGCAACGTAAGAGCTTAAGGCCTTTGAAAAATTTTCCTTATTGATTTTTCCGTCTTTAAAAGCAGCACGAAATGCTTTTTTATATTCAGGTTTTGTTTTTAACTTCTGAATGATGCTTTCGTAGCTTGTATTAAATTCATCTTCATTATAAATTACGTGTTCAGCCTGTTGTTCAAGATAAAAAGCACGCAGATCATAGAAAAATCTTTTTGCAAAAACAGCATTGTATAAAGATGGTGAATTCCTCAGCACGGTTTTTCCTTCTACATTGCTGGGAGACTTGGCTTTAAGATCTGTAAAGGCATTCTCCTGAAGGTGGCAGGTTGCACAGCTCATTTTTCCGTTACCACTTACATTCTGGTCATAGAAAATTGATTTGCCAAGATTTCGAAGATCCGGATTGTCTTCTGAAGACTTCAGCAGTGTATAAAAATAAGGATCTAAAAAATCACTGCTGAAAAGGTTTTTATTTCTAACATTCCAGCCTGAGAATTCCTTCAGATCATCAGGTCTGCCATCCCATCTGCCCAATTCTTCATACAGAGGCTGAATATATTTCTTATAAAACTCAATTCTGTCAAAGGTTTCAAAACCCTTATTCTTTGAAAGATAGCTCATAGCTTCCGTTAAGGTCTGATCTGCTTTTTGGGTATTATAGTTTTTAAAGTAAGGATCATCATTGATATATTTTTGCATTCCTGAAAGAGCATGACCGGCTTCTTCGGAAATATTCAGGGATCCCGGAGTATCGAAACCGGTTACACCCAATGAATATATCCTGATTAATTCTATACGCAAAGGCAGTGTTTTATTATTTCCTTTACTCATTCCATTTTTCATAGCACTCAGATAAAAACCGGAATAGCTATTGTATAAAAAATCGGTAATTGTTTTGATCTTTTCTTTTTCATCTTCTGCTTCTTCAGAAAATATCAGTTCATCCAATACCTGCAATCCTTCAGGAGGAAGCGTATATGATGATGTTCCTGCAGCCTCAATATGAAACAGAGGAGCCGCATTCAGATGAGTTTTAGTGAATTCAGGATAATGATACGCAATATAGAACTCAATTTCTTTAAATGAATTTCTTGTGTTCTTTAATGATAGCTGTAATTCTACAAGAGAAATACGGTCTTCAGAAAACTTACGGACATCTGATTTCAATTGCTCTAGTTTTCCTTTAAAATCAGACAACCCTTTATTAACAAATGTATTCTCGCTTTCTTTTCCTTTGTAAACAGGATTAAAGGACATTACTGCAAATCCTATCAAAAGGACGATAACAAGCAGTGGATAGGATCTCATGAATTTTTAATGACAAAGCTATCAATCTGATGTTATCTCAATTTTAATAACAGATTAAATAATGTTTATATTTTTGATACAATATTTTTCACTAATTTTAGACCCCGAAATCAGATTCATTATTCTTTAAGGAACGGGTTATTCTAACATACCGGTAAAATAATGGCGAGAGGTTATTGGGAGAGGATTTTTTTTAATTAAATTCAACACATCAAAACTAAAATAGGAGTATGAAAACAAAATTATTGTTTGCTGTTACAGCAAGTTTCCTTTCTCTTACAGCATTTTCACAAAAGAAAAAGCAGATGGATAAGCCTGCCAAACAACAGGAAATGGCTATATACTCCGAAAAAAAAGGGACTACCTCACAGGGAAAAGATTCCAAAAATTTTGAAAAAACGG
This sequence comes from Chryseobacterium sp. StRB126, assembly GCF_000829375.1. Lineage (NCBI taxonomy): Bacteria > Pseudomonadati > Bacteroidota > Flavobacteriia > Flavobacteriales > Weeksellaceae > Chryseobacterium > Chryseobacterium sp. StRB126. The sequence continues at coordinate 2,633,095 of NZ_AP014624.1, read as the reverse complement.
CTGTTACTGTATATGAACTGTGATGGGAGGACAAAAAAGGATGATTGAAGAATATGATTTTATTTATCAACTTATGGCTTCACCTATAAAGAAGCAATTTTCATAGATTAAAAACAAAAAAATATAAATTATGCTAAACAAACTTGCTGCTTCAGAGCTTATTCTGAATGAAGACGGAAGTGTATACCACTTGAATCTTTTACCCGAAGATATTGCTGATAAAATCATCCTGGTGGGTGATCCGGACAGAGTAGCAAAGGTTTCAAAGTATTTTGATACCGTAGAAATTAAAAAAAATAAAAGAGAATTTTACACCCATACAGGAACACTTCGTGGTGAAAGAATTACTGTAATGTCTACCGGTATCGGAACTGAGAATATTGATATTGTAATGAATGAGCTTGATGCTCTTGTAAACATTGATCTTAAAAACAAGGAATTCAAAACTGAGCACAAAGCCCTTGAATTATTCCGTATGGGAACTTGTGGAAGTGTGAATCCTGATGTAGAGGTAGATAATATGCTGGTTACTCAAAACGTAGTAGGGCTAGATGGTTTAATGCACTTCTATCAGGACTACAGTTTCGAAAATGACTTCTCTAAAAGCTTCATGGAAAGATTCCCTTACGAAAAGATCAAGCCCATGCTTTATTTCTCAGACTGGGCAGAAGAAATGGGGGAATATTACAAGGATGCCAAATACCACGGAAATACAGCTACTTTTCCAGGTTTCTACGCTCCACAGGGAAGACAGCTTCGTCTAAAAGCTGTAGATGATCAATTCCTTGAAACATTGAATGACCTTGGTGTTACCAACTTTGAAATGGAAACATCTGCGATCTATGCGTTCTCAAAATTATTAGGCCACAAAGCTATTACTGTTAATAATGTAGTAGCCAACAGAAGACGTGGAGAGTTCTCTAAAGACCACCACAATTCTGAAAAAAATCTGATTACTTGGGTTCTTGACAGAATCATTAAATAAAACAAATGGTACAATCCATTTCTATATGAATAAGAGCCTTTGGAAAAACTCCAGAGGCTTTTTTATAGGTTTTGGCTAAAGCCAGATTGAGTTTTTGTTTATTATTGAATGGGCTAAAGCCCATTTCTATTGAATTTTGGTCTCGCAGATTTTGTTGATCGTACATCCACTCTTTGTCATTGACTACGTCGAAATAACATTCATCGACTGAAAGGAGATAATCTTTGATTCTCTTAGGAATCTCAATATTACCACTATCAAGCATTTAACAATATTCATGAACTATTAACCTGTAAAGTCATTAAAGAAAAAGCCGAAATTTTTTCTATTGTTTTTCATCATAAGCTATTCTTTATTAAATTAATTTATTAATATACAATAAGGTTTCCCATAATCTAACTGTAAACTTTACCGATAAATTCACAATTGAATTTTAAACTTTAGATTATGGCAAAAACATCGCCGTGGCATAGCACACAAAGCTATGTACATCACAACAACAATAGTTGTACTGAAGGAAATAACATTGAAGCAAGAAACAGAAAATCTGGAACAGGAGGAAAACCATTATGTTCACACTGTTCAAAACTCAGTTAAATAATTTGTTATTCCTTTAAAGGTTTACTTCTAGGAGTAAACCTTAATTTTTTAAATACTATTAATAACAAAAGTTTCTAAACTCTTATCGGATTACAATTTAAAAGCAATTATAAATGAAAAAACCTTGGATCCGGATATTCAAACACATACCCTAGTTCTGAAATCAGTTTTGAAGAAAGGATAATCTTTCCTTTTATTTCCGTCTCCTCTTCTCTATTTTCTGCTATATTTTTCTGAGCATTAAGTACCTGAAATTTTGCCGGATGAATCGGAGCGGTTACATTATATAAACCTGTTTTTGTTCCGTTTTCGATCATTTTTAAAAGAATGCCAGCAATATCTTTATAATGTATGTGATTCACTGCAAAATCCAGATTAGCTATGTTGTAATTTTTCAATAATCTGTTGCCTCCCATCAAGCCTCCTAACCTTAAGATATTTACCTGCGGATATTTGTTTCTTACCATTCGTTCCCCCGAAACTTTTTCAACGGGAATATCTTCTTCACTAAGCTCTTTCGAAATATCCGGATAAACTCCTGTAGAGCTCATCAAAAAGAGCTGCCCTTTAAAATCACCAATAAAAGAGGATAAATTCTGGATTCTATTGTATAAAGAACTTACACAGCAGCTTTTCTCTGAGATCGGAATGGTAACAATTAACACATCAAGATTTTCCATAGCTTGCCATTTGGGATATGGCTCGGTAAGCTGATAATCCGGAAAATTAGCAACTACAGCATATATACCTTTAGTATTGAGCTCATCTGCTTTTTCAACGGTTGTAGTGGTTGTATATATTTCATATTGATCTGATATGGATTCCGTAATCCTGGCGCCCAGCCAGCCGTATCCGATGATTCCTACTTTTTTCATATTTTTGATGTGGATTGTGTTGATAATATTTCATCCAGACCAGACATTAGCTGTTGCTTTTTATTCTCATCAAGGTGAAAACACCCCTGAACCGATTCCGGGATATGCTTAGCTTTCTCTTGTAATGCTTTTCCTTCTTTTGTAAGACTAATAAGCACTACCCTTTCATCTGATACACTTCGGGTTCTGTTCACCAATCTATTTTTTTCCATACGTTTCAGCAAAGGAGTTAAGGTTCCGTTATCCAAATGAAGATGTTCACCGATCTTTCCGATGTTCATGTCCCCATTCTCCCACAGTACGAGCATGACCAGATATTGGGGATATGTTAATGAAATTTCATCCAAATAAGGTTTATATAGACTTGTAATATATCTTGAAACCGCATAAGTCTTAAAGCATAAATGTTCTGACAGAGCAATCATAATTCATATTTTAAAAAACAAAAATACTCAATTTACTTTGTGCACAATACTTTTGTCTACAAATTATTTTCAATTAAAATCATAAATCAAAAGCATCGTCTATAAAAGGCTCGACAGCACCCAGAGCATATTCATAAATATTAAATAAAATCCTTGTAACAATCATAAATATTATTTATTTTTAATATTAATTTAATAAAAATACCTATAGGAGTTGGTTCTTTACCCTTTATACTTATAGCTTTTCATCTTATTTTTTTGATTATCTGGAAAAGTCAGAAAGAAATATGTAACGAAATTAGGTCTTGTTAGTCTAACTCAAAAAAGTTTTACAAAATGCATAATACCTGTTTAAACTGCAGCGAGCCTGTCACTACAAAATACTGCGGAAATTGCGGTCAAAAAACCAGCACCCACAGATATTCTTTAAAACACTTTATAGAACATGATTTCATCCATGGAGTATGGCATGTGGATAAAGGAATTCTGTTTACATTAAAAGAATTATTTACCAGACCCGGAAACAGTGTCCGTGAATATATTTTGGGGAAAAGAGTTAATTATTTTAATGTTATAACCCTATTGTTATTAACGGCTACGATTTCATCATTGTTCTCCCACTATTCAGGTATGGATTATAGTGTTTTAGTCTCTGATAATGTTAAGGAAACAATGAATTCCTTCCAAGAGCTAACCACATCTTATTTTAAAATTTTCCTGCTTCTTACTATTCCTTTCAACTCTTTTTTCAGTTATCTATGGTTTAGAAAAGCAGGATTTAATTATTCTGAACACATTGTTCTTAATGCATATAAAACAGGAGGAGATATGATTGCCTTATTAATACTTACTCTTATCACATTTTTATTTAATAACTCAGCTACTCTTATCACGGCTTATTTTTTTGCATTTACTATATTTAGTCTCGTTTATGGATTGTGGTTTTATTCCCAATTCTTCTCCCAATCCGGATATTCTAGAGTCTCTTTATTTTTAAGAAGTCTTATGATTCCTGTTTCATTTATTATCTTCCAGTCTGGTGCTGGATTTATTGGAGGTATTATGGTATCCTTTTTAAAAACATTATAAAAAGGATTTCTGTAATTCATATATTCTGAAAACAGTATTGATAGAAATAGAATCTGTGAGACATCCAATAAAAAAAGACCTCCAAAAACGGAGGTCCTAACACCATATCAACTATAATAAAACTTATTATCAAATTTAAAACTCATTAATCATCACATAAAAATGACCAGAGTTCAGACTATTAGCATTTCCTGAAATATTGGTAAGATTAATCACAATACTGGAAGTAGAAGTCATTCTTGGATTAGAGATAGAGAATATTGAATTTCCTGCAAAATCCCCGGCTGGCGAAACTACAACTACAGCTCTTGTAGAGCCCGGTTGAAATCCTGATGGAATTGCAATTTCCAAGGTAGCTGATTTTCCCGGGGGCATATTATTGACGGAAACTCCCGGCCAAACTTCAAAACTGATCTGATTCTTCTGTATACTTCCTTTTTCACCAAATTTATACTGTCCGTTTACATCTAATTTTGCAGATGTATTTGGAGCCCCCGTGCCAATGCCTACATTCGCATTATTATTTCCCAACACAATAGCATTGGCCTGTGAGGTAGTTGCTCCATATCCTATTGCAGTAGAAAATTGTCCCAAAGCATTTGCTCCTGAGCCTACTGCGGTAGAGTTTTCTTTATTAGTAACAGTATTATATCCTAAAGCGGTTTCACTGTTTGTATTGGTTTTCGCATTATATCCCACTGCAATAGATTGAAACCCTCCTGCTGAAGCATTGTTGCCAATTGCTGTGGATTCGTTTTTACTGGTTTGAGCATTGTAGCCAATTGCTGTTGATTTAAAAGCTCCTGCTGTTGATTTATTTCCTATTGCCAGTCCATCATTTGCAGAAACTGCAGCCGCACTCCCTATGGAAATCCCCTGAAATGCAGAACTTGAACTTCCGATGGCAATGCCGTTCTGGCCGGCATTAGCGCCCAATCCAAAACTTACAGAATTATCTACCCCTAATCTTCCCGCTGTAGCAGCATTTACTTTGAAGATCAGGTCATCCATTGTTTTTGTTCCTAATGATAATGCTGTATTAGCTCCACTATATGTACCAGCATTATCTCCTGTTGTATTCCAGCCTGTTGCGTAATCGCTTTTATTCGTAATATTGGAAGAAGTGATGAGTTTGTTCCATTTGGATGCAAACCAATAATAAAATCCAGCCTCTGTTAATCCAGCTTTTCCATTATTCCAGACAATAAGACCATCAGCGGGAAAAGGTACTGTAACAACATCTGTATCTGAATTCAGGGCAATACTTGGAAGAAGGACTCCTTTATCTTTAGCACTCACATGAAGCATAGCAGAAGCATCCGGACTTGGCAACCCAATCCCAACCTGAGCAAATGTAAAAAAAGTAAAGAGTAAAAAGAGAAGACTAAATCTTGATTTATAATTTCCTTGCATCACCTATGTTTTTGGAGGTGCAAATATACAAAATTTTTAATAAATCAATAACTTTATTGATAATTTAATAATTTAAAACACCCTCATGTGATTAAAACAAAAACTACTCACCTAAAATTGAAAAATCAACTAATAAACAATAAGTTAAACACCCTTTATCTATTATCATTTGGTGATTTAAAACACTATATCCTTCAAAAAAAACAGGCACACTATTATCAAAAAATATCACAAAATTTTGAATAAAATACAATTTATTACTTCCTAATAAAACAAGTTTCAATATGATCATTTATCATCCCTGTGGCTTGCATATGTGCATAAATAACTGTTGAACCAACGAATTTAAATCCTCTTTTCTTCAGATCTTTGGAAATCTTATCAGAAATTTCTGTAGTAGCCGGTACTTCTGATAAAGCTTTGGGCATATTATCAATTGGAGTTCCATTTATAAAGCCCCAGATATATTTTGAAAAACTTCCGAATTCTTTCTGAACCTCCATAAATTTCTGAGCATTGGTTACGGCAGCCAATATTTTAAGCTTATTCCTTATAATTCCGGAGTTATTCATCAACTCTTTTATTTTTTGATCTGAATAAACCGCGACCTTTTTATAATCAAAATCATCAAAAGCTTTTCTGAAGTTTTCTCTTTTAGAAAGAATCGTATACCAGCTCAACCCTGCCTGAAAACTTTCAAGAATAAGGAACTCAAAGATTGTTTCATCATCATAAACAGGTCTCCCCCATTCTTCATCATGGTATTTTCTGTAGAGATCATCTTTCTCACACCACCCACAGCGTATATTTTCCATAATTATCAATTTTTATAACATAAAGATAAGATTGATTTAGAAAAACATAACAAAAGATTATGAAAATTTTAACAAAGAAGCCTGATTTTAGGAATGGTTATTGTTTATTCAAGACTACCAAACCAAATTTATAGTATTATGAACAATTCAGATTACAACAAAGCGGAAAATGCAGTAAACAATGTAGAAAATACTTTACAAAATGCTACGGACAAAGCCAAATGGAAAATCAATGAATTGGCAGACAAGGCCAAAGATTATATCAATGAAAAACGAAATAATGACGAAGAGGCCAACCAGCAAGACTGGCTAGACAGGGTAAAAGCTAATGTATCCGATGCATGGGAAGACATTAAAGATAAAGCAGATGAGGCTTGGGAAAAAACTAAAGATGCTGCAGAGGATGTGAAGGCAGAATGGAACAAGAAAACCAATTAAAATTTCAGTCATATAAATATTTTCAAGAAAATGGAGTCTTATAATTGATAAGGCTCCATTTTTATTATGTCATAACCACAATTATTGCTACATTTGTATTTCAATAAACATTAAAAAATTATGTCATACGGTTTACTTAAAGGCAAAAAGGGAATTATATTTGGAGCCCTTAATGAACAATCTATCGCATGGAAAGTTGCTGAGAGATGTCATGAGGAAGGTGCAGAATTCATCTTATCTAACGCTCCTATCGCTTTGAGAATGGGAGAACTTAATGGTTTAGCCGAAAAAACAGGTTCTGAAGTAATTGCTGCAGATGCTACTTCTATCGAAGATCTTGAAAAACTTTTTGATGCTGCTGTTGCAAAATTTGGAAAAATCGACTTTATCCTTCATTCCATTGGAATGTCTATCAATGTAAGAAAAGGAAAACATTATACGGAAATGAACTACGATTGGTTGGAAAAAGGCTGGGATATTTCAGCAGTTTCTTTCCATAAAGTAATGCGTGTGGCTTGGGAGAAAGACTGTATGAATGAGTGGGGAAGCATCCTGGCACTTACTTATATTGCTGCTCAGAGAACATTCCCGGATTACAATGATATGTCTGACAACAAGGCTTATCTTGAAAGCATCGCAAGAACTTTCGGAAACTATTGGGGGGAAAGAAAAGTACGTGTAAATACAGTTTCTCAGTCACCTACCATGACTACTGCAGGTAGTGGTGTGAAAGGTTTCGGAGGATTCCTTGGGTATGCAGAAGATATGTCTCCACTAGGAAATGCTACGGCTCTTGAATGTGCTGACTATTGTGTTACTCTTTTCTCTGATCTTACTAAAAAAGTAACGATGCAAAATCTTTTCCATGATGGAGGTTTCAGCAGTTCAGGTGTTACTCAGAAAGTGATTGGTAAATATGATGCTGAATAACAGTATTTAAATATAATAAAACAAATCGGCGGCCTCTTCGAGGCCGCCGATTTTGCATTTTAGAAGCTCTTCATATTCAAAAAGAAATTTATAATCTTAAGAAGAAACGCAGTCATTAGATCTTTGATTTATTATTCAGATACAAAATAGTAATATAAACAAGGGAAATAGCAAAAAGCCACATAACTATATGATTATCAACAAATCGTAGTTTTACTACAATTTTTCAAATTTTATTAAATATTATATTTATGATATGATTTTTTATCTAACTTTAGTGACTTAACTTCAGGAAAACACACAAATCATGAAAAAAAACACATCAAATTCAGATAAAATATCAGAGAATCATATTTCGGGTATTAACCGTGTGGTAAAGCTTGATATTGTGATTGATGGAAAACCTATCAGTCACTTTAAGCACTTCTGCCTGCAACAAAGCGCCAAAACCCATCATCAATTTGAACTTACTCTAGCGCATGATTCTTTAGGGGAAACACAAAATCATAACTTAGAACAAGCAAAACAGTTTTTGGGGAAAAGATTGACCGTTACTTTCAAGTATAAAGATCCTGAAAACGAAAGCCCAGAACGGACATTTGTAGGAGTTATTATGAAGGTAGCATTTAGTCAGGAAAAAATGAGTCTGGGAAATATTGTACTAAAAGGAAATAGCCCAACCATTCTAATGGATTCTGCTCCGCATACTCAAAGTTTTGGAGGCAATCAGCCAGTCAACACTTCTATTATTGCTGATAGGGTAATTAAAGAATCTTTGGGAACTAATGAGTTTGATTTTATAATAGATACACAAAATAAGGGGTATATTAATTATAGTTCACAATATTGCGAAACTCATTATAATTATTTAGTAAGAATTGCAGAGGCTTATGGGGAACAATTCTATTATGACGGAGAAACATTACACTTCGGAAAATTACCACCTCATGAAAAGTCCATAAAGCTTATTGATGGCAGTAATGTAAGTGATGTACATATAGAATTAAATGCGATACATATCAAACCTGAATATTTTGGATACAATAGTAGTAATCACGCAAAGATGATTGGGGTTGATCATCATATCAAACATCTTGGTGAACTATCATCAGAAACATACGAGATTAACAACAATATATTTAAAACCCGCTCATTGACTCCTGCTCCCGTTAACCCTAATATGTTTCTTGATATAGACGATTCTCAGAAGAGTGCAAGAGGAAGTAAAGCTGTAGATGTTTTTACAGTTTCAGGAAAGACAACTGTACCATTCCTTTATACAGGCTGTGTTGCGGATTTAGCTATGAGAAAACCTGATAGCAATCAAACTTCACACTTTACCACTTTGATGATGACTGAAGTAAATCATGAAGTTGATGCAAGAGGATATTATACAGGAAGTTTTCAAGCAATAGCTGAAGGAACTGGCTTTATGCCTAAACCTGATTTTATAATGCCAAAAGCTGAGTCACAAGTAGCAACTGTTATCTCTAATATAGATCCTTTAAATCAAGGAAGAATACAGGTAAGGTTTGACTGGCAACTGAATGATACAACCCATTTTATCCGAATGATGAGTCCTGACGCAGGCGGAACAGATGCAATAAGCCAAAACAGAGGATTTGTTGCAGTCCCTGAAATTGGAGATCAGGTAATGGTAGGTTTTGAATATCATAATCCTGATTTTCCTTTTGCAATGGGAGGAATGTTTCATGGTAATGTTGCCTTGGGAGGTGGGGTAAACAATCACTTGAAATCCATTCAAACCAGAAGCGGAATTAAAGTTTTAATGAATGATGCCAATGGTAGTGTGACCATTAAAGATCCAAGTGGAAATATCTATTTTATGGATGGCGGAGGAAACATAAACGTTACAGCTCCTAATAAAATCACAATGAATGCAACTGATGTTGAAATTAATGCCAATAATAATTTCGACATTAACGTTACTAATAATATGACATCAACAGTAGGAAATACAGCAATGATGAACTATCTTCAGAAGACGTTGATGAATACTCCTATTATGTTGCAGACTGTATCCGAACTATTCCACGCTCAGGCAACAAAAACAATTATCAATACAGAAAATGAATTATTCATTCAGGCAAAAGAAGCGAATGTTGCAGGTACTCAAAAACTATTCATGCATTCTGATCAGAATACTATTGTGAATAGCAAAGGTGTTGTGGATATGCATGGTAAAAAAGGGAACAATCAAACCAATAAAGCACAACCATATAAAAAGATTCCCATATATATGGATGGCAGATGCTATGTCAAATTTAGACCTCAAACTAATTGGAGTGGAGAATATGGCTTTGACTGGATGAGAATGGGAGATACTTCTTTACCAGGAGATACTAAACCTAATGCATATAAATTTATTTCATCGAACTATAATAATCTAAAAACAGCTTACCAACAAAGAACTTTTACAAGAAAAGATAGTAGAGGAAGAAGAACAACATTTACCTACTTTGTCCCTTGGCTGACATTATACCCTAAAAATGAAGTTCCAAAAGGATTTACCCATACTTCAGCAAAATTAGATGTGACTATTGATGTAGAGGTGGAACCAATAAGACTGGAAATTGAATGTGATGATTCATCATTATTTAGTTTTGATAAACAAAGTTTTTCTCAAAAAACAAAAGGAATTCACAAAACTACAATTACTATAACATGTTTAAAATCTTTTGATAAATACCAAAGTATTAAAGTTATATCTGTTTTTAAGAATGCAAAAGGTGAGGAAGAAAAAGCATTGGCAGGAAAATTATTAGTTACCCCTAATAAACAACGTTATAAAGTAGATTGTGTAATTGTAAAGGTACATACAAATATTAATGGTACTCCCTCAGAGAGTAAACCAAGTCTGAACAAACAATCTACACTAAATCTATACTTAAGACAGGCTTTGGTAAACCCTAGTTTTCAAAATGCAATCGATTTAGATTTAAGATCGGACACCGATTCATTAGGAAAGAGAACTGGTTTAAGGACACTATTCAATAAAGAAGCAAATGTAACTGGTGGAGTGATTCCTGATGGGGCAACAGATAAAATTCAAATATTTCTAAATAATCAGGTTAAGGCTAAATATGGAAATAAATATGATAATGTTTATAAATTCTATTTTATAGCCCAAACTGCTGGTGGGCTATTTGGTCGTGCATTTGGAATTCCTTCATCTGCAAGATCAGTTGTGGTGTATAATCCTGGTTTTACAGATAGTACTATCGCTCATGAAGGCCTTCATGCAATGGGATTAGAGCATCCTTTCCATGGTGGTGAGCATATGTTTAAGCGTTCAATGACTGATAACATTATGGATTATTCAGATATCGAAAGCGGAATACCTGTTATTCAAGTATGGCATTGGCAATATCCTTTTATTTATAAAAATGTTAAAAAAATATAATGATGAAAAAAATAGTCTTTTCATTTGTTATTTTTTGTGTAGTCTCTTGTAAAAAGAATTTGGATAAAACATTATATGAAGCCAGAGTAGGTTCATCTTGTGCAAAAACATCTTCTGGTGGATACATGATATATGATTCCTGCCGTTTAATCTTTAATCCAAATAAAGTTAAGATTCAGTACTATCAAACGGATACTGATAATCCTCAAATAATGAGAGAAAATAAGATTGAATATCATAAATATACATTTGACGGAAATATAATTGATATTGATAATTTTCAATATGGCAAATTATTTTATAAAAAAGATTTACTTTTTACATTATACAGAATTGAAAGTACTGACACTTTAAAATTTATTAAAAAATGAGAAAAATAATTTTAATACAGTTATTGTTAATAATAATTTCTTGCCATTCACAAGAAAAAGAAAAAGCGGGCAAGATAATTAAAGACAGGTCACAGCCTACCCAAATAGAAACCTCAATAAACCCTAAAACAATGCAAACTTATACAACCGAAAAATTTGATATTGAAAACTATTTTAAACATAAAAATAAGGAGTCTGGAAGTTATGAATATATTGATAAAAATGGTTACAAAGTATACGAAAGTGATATTGATGGATACACCTTTTTAAAAGATATCACACCATTAAATTCTTTATTTATAACACATAAGAAATATTTTAAAAACGGCTCTCTAAACACAATGTGGGAAACGTATGGACAATATGGCTTTATAAAAGGCAATAAATATGAATATGATGAACAAGGTAAACTTACGAAAGTTGAAGATTGGGATAAACCCTTTAAATTCCACTGGGAACAAGTCAAAAAATATATTGAAAATGATTTAAAATTAGATTTACTAAAAGATCAAGTTGTAGTAACAAATAATTCTGTATTGCAAAATAATACTTCTACTTGGGAAATTAATTTTAAAGGAAAATATAAAGATGTATTTGGGGTGTATTACCTGACGTTAGACGGAGCAAATGGAGAATTATTAAAAGTAATTAAAATTTTGGGTCGTGATGGTGAGAAGCAAATAGTTTACGAAAAAAAATAAACTTCATAGAATGCCACAAAAAATCACTGATACCGCCCAATTATCCTGTAACCAAGGAACAACACCAAGTACCCTTAGTGTTACCAGCCAGAATTTCTCTACGGCTGAAGAAAAACATATTGCTACGGAGCAGGATAAACAGGCAAATGTAAATATTAAACCTTTTGGGCAATGTAAATTAAAACCTACTTCAGGGGGATATTTACCATGTACTCCTGCTCCAACGGCTTGGCAAAAGACCACAGAAAAAGACACTATCAATAATTACAAAATTCTTACAGAGGATTCATTTTGTATGTGTGGTACAGGTGGAAAAATTGAAGTAGTGAACAAAGGACATGGAGAAAAACATGAGATAAAATAATCATTACATATAATTCCTGATATAAGAATCGGCGGCCTCTTCGAGGCCGCCGATTCTCTTTTAAAATAATAGTAATATGATGTTATAAAATTACGGTCTGTATAGAATGGGCGGGTGCATTCAGCTTTGCAGCCATCCCTTCAATCCAAAGATTGGTTTCAATATCGTTATCTGAATCGTTCATGATTACCGTTACCAGCTGGCCGTTTTCATTCATAAACGCTGAAGAAGTTAGTGCTGCTCTGTTGGAAGAAGAACCTATCCTTTGTGCATTAGGTTTAATATACTTTGAAACATGTCCGATGTAATAATATTCATAGGTATAAAACACCTCTCCTGTCTTTGTGTCTGCAATGATTGGAGCGAAACAGAAATTTCCTTTATGGTTGGGGCCTCCCGTTTCATCCAGTAAAATATTCCAATCTGTCCATAAAGCATTTCCTTTATTAAAATCGTTCAGCATATTCTTGCTGTACAGTTCTCCAAGGCTTACGTCATAAATTCTATCCATGGCAAACTGCTCTTTACAACCTTCTGTAAAGGCAAGAAATTTATCCGGAAAAGCTCTGTGTGTTTCTGCCAGATTATCAAAAAGCTGAGTCTTATTATTCCATGTTTCGTACCAATGATATCCAATTCCATGGGCATATTTTGAAGTTTCAGGATCGCTGAGCGTGGTAGTTGCTCTTTGATAAATCAAATCTCTGTTGTGATCCCAGATCATTACTTTTTTATCTTTATATCCGTTTTTCCATAAAGTTGGACCTAGATTATTCTTTAAGAAATCTCCTTCTTCTTCCGCTGTATAGATGCATGATTCCCAAGACTGTGTGGCCATAGGCTCATTCTGAACAGTTAACCCCCAGACATTAATTCCTCTTTTTTCGTATTCTTTGATGAACTTAATATAGTAGTCGGCCCAGGTCTGATAATATTGGTTTTCTAGTCTTCCGCCTTTGTATAAACTTTTATTGGATTTCATCCAGGCGGGCGGGCTCCATGGAGAAAAATAGAAGGTAAAATTATTTCCTATTGCTTTTTGGGCTTCCTTAATCATCGGAATCTTATACTTCTCGTCGTGAGCAACATTGAATGTTTTTAACGAAGTATCATTATCCTCCACATAGGTATAAGAATCACTGGAGAAGTCACAGGAATTCATATTAGTACGTACCACAGTATATCCCAATCCGTTCTTACCAAAATAAGCATCCAGAATTTCCTTTTGCTTATTCTTTGGCATTTTATAGAAGGTCTCTGCGGATGCATCTGTAATAGCCCCCCCTATTCCGATCAGTTTTTGATATTTAAAATCAGGAGCTACAAAAATACAGGCTTCCGTTTCTTTTGGCTGTCCAAACTGTTCAAATTTGACGGCTCCTTTGTCTGTCATTCTTTCATTCAATTTAGAATTGGTCAGAATTACCTTAGCTGTTTTTCCTTCATGTTTTTTCCAATAATTCTGGGCATTGACATTGATAACAATACCTACTACAAAACAACTTACAATTAGTTTTCTCATGATTTTTTATTTTTGGACTACGATGTCCCCTTTTTCATTATTTATTTTGATAGACTCGTACATAGTCTATATAATACTTCTGTGGGAAAATATAATCATCAACACCTTCTTTTCCACCCCAAAAACCACCTATCGCCAGATTTAAAATGAGAAAATAAGGCTGATCAAATGGCCAAGCATCCTTGGTCTTTTCTAAGTTTTCATAAGTGAAAAATTTCTTATCATCTATATAAACATCAATTTTTTCCGGGGTCCAATCTGCTTTATACACATGAAACTTTTCACTTACATCTTTTACAACCATAGTATCCGTTTTCTGTGTTCCCTGGATATGATTGTATTTTTTGGTATGTACTGAAGCATGAATATATCCCTGATTATATCCTACATGTTCCATAATATCAAGTTCACCATCATCCGGCCATTTCTTCATGTCCTCACTCATCATCCAGATAGCCGGCCAGGTTCCTCTGCCTTTTGGAAGTTTTGCACGTACTTCTACCGTTCCGTATTGAAAAGAAAATTTTCCTTTGGTTAAAAGTCTGGCCGAAGTATATTTATTTCCCTCCCAATTTTCTTTTCTGGCTTCGATAACGAGATTTCCGTTTTCCATACGGGCATTTTCCAGCCTGTTTTTTGTATAAAACTGAGCTTCTTCATTTCCAAATCCGTTCCCTCCAATATCATAATTCCATTTTGAAGAGTCAGGAAGTCCTCTTCCATTAAATTCATCGCTCCAGATTAATTTTCTGCCGGAATCAACTTTGGTTGAAGTACAATTTGTTACCGATAAAGCCACTATTGTACCTACACAAAGCTGGATAATATTTTTGGATTTTAAATTCATACAATGTTTATGGTCATTATGTTGAGTTAAAGTCTTTTTAAGATCTTTCTTTATATTGAGAAAATTAAATCCTGTTTCTACTGAGTTTATTTCTGCCAATTAATTCTTTTGGTTTGTACATTCTGAGAATTGGTTCCCACCATAATATCAAACTCACCCATTTCCCAGTCAAAATTCAATTCGTCATCAAAAAACTTCAGATCATCCGGCGTCAGGGTAAATTCTACTTTTTGGAATTCTCCTTTTTTGATGAATATTTTTTTAAAACCTTTCAATTCTTTTACAGGCCTTACTACTTTCCCAAAAAGATCTCTTATATAAAGCTGCACCACTTCTTCTCCGTCATATTTACCAGTATTGGAAACAGTAACGCTTATATTTAATTTCTGACTTCCTTTCAGGTTTTCGGAACTTAGAATCATATCGGAATAAGTAAAGTCTGTATAGCTCAATCCAAATCCAAACGGGAATTTCGGATCGTTGTCAAGATCAATATATGCTGAAACATAATTTCTGTCTGTATTATTTTTTGCTGGTCTGCCCGTATTGTAATGATTATAATAAACCGGAATCTGTCCTTCAGTTCTTGGAAAAGTCATCGGAAGTTTTCCACTTGGGTTTACTGTTCCAAACAGAACATCAGCAATAGAATTTCCGGCTTCCGTTCCCAGCCACCAGGTATAAACAATAGCAGGAATATGGTCTGCTGCCCAGTTGAAAATCAAAGGTCTTCCTGCATTAATCATAAGAATAATCGGTTTTCCTGTTTTGGCAACTTCTTTCAACAGATCTTCCTGCACCCCAGAAAAGCCAATATTGCTACGGCTTTTTGCTTCACCACTCATCGCATGTCCCTCTCCTAAAGTCATAATTACCACATCTGATTTTCTAGCTGCCTCTATTGCTTCTGCAAACATTGTTTTATCCTGATCATCTACATTACATCCTTTTGCATACAATAAGGTAGAGTTTTTATCAAGTTGATTTTTAATCCCGTCAAACTGTGAAACAATTCTCTGGGTATCATCTTTAAAAGCAATAGACCAAAACCCATGATTAGCTACGGTTTCCTTTCCGAACGGACCAATCAAAGCCACTGTCTTTACTGACTTTGAAAGCGGAAGGATATTTTCTTTATTTTTAAGGAGCACCATGCTTTTAGATCCAAATTCTCTTCCGAATTTTCTATTTTCCTGGTTATCAACCTGTTCTTTCTGTCTTTTTTCATTACTGAACCGGTAAGGATCGTCGAAAAGCCCCATCTCGAATTTTTTGGTTAAAATTCTTCCAGTAGCATCATCCACCAGTTTAGCATCTACTTTTCCTTCTTTAACAAGCTTCGGAAGTTCTGCCATATATACTCTACTTTCCATATCCATATCGCTGCCTCCCTGTATTGCTTTTTCAGCAGCCTCAGCACCATTTTTGGCAAATCCATGAGGAATCATTTCTCCAATACTCCCCCAGTCCGAAACCACAAAACCTTTATAATTCCATTTTCCTTTTAGTAAATTTCTTTGGATATATTGATTGGCTGTTGCTGGAATTCCGTTGATATCATTGAAAGAATTCATGAACGTAGCAACTCCCGCTTCGGCTGCAGCTTTAAAAGGTGGAAGGTAGGTTTCATTCAGTTGCCTAAGGCTCATGTCAACAGAATTATAGTCTCTTCCCCCTACCGCAGCACCATATGCTGCAAAATGTTTTGCACAGGCCATAATGGCATCGAGGCTTCCTAATCCTTTTCCCTGAAATCCTTTAATTCTTGCCAATCCGATTTGAGTTCCGAGGTAAGTATCCTCCCCCGAACCCTCCATCACTCTTCCCCACCTTGGGTCTCTGGCAATGTCTACCATCGGCGCAAAAGTCCAGTGGATGCCATAAGCTGAAGCTTCTGTAGCTGCAATTCTTTCTGATTTCTCTATCATTCCCAGGTCCCAACTCGCCGCCTGTCCAATATTGACAGGAAAAGTAGTTCTGTATCCATGAATAACATCCTGTCCGAACAATAAAGGAATCTTCAACCGGGATTGCATAGCCAGTTTCTGAAATGCCCTGGTTTCTTCTGCTCCTGCAACATTAAGCATAGAGCCAACTTTTCCCTTTTTGATTTCTTCCAGCACTGCAGCTGAATTAGAATGCTGAGGTCCTGTGGCGTATTCAAACCCGCTATATTGAACCATCTGCCCTATTTTTTCTTCCAGTGTCATTTTAGATAAAAGCTCTGCTACTCTCTGATCTGTTGTTTTCTGTGCGTAGATGCTCATTCCAAATGCTGAGAATGCCAGTAACAAATAAACTCTCTTCATACTTATTCGATTAAAAAATATAAGTTGCGGCAGATTGCCCAGGAATGTTTACTGTAGCGATCTTTCCGGCAAATTTAATATTAAAATTTTCAACGGCCTTATTATCATTCTGAACAATCAGCACTGTTTTTCCAGCTGGGGTTTTAAATGCTGCTGTGGATAAATATTTTGTTTGTGTTGAAGCAATACCTTGTGAACCTGCAGGTATAAACTTAGACGCATGAGCCACAATATAATAAGCTACATTTCTGGTAAAATTCTCACTGTCTGAAACAGTAATAGCTCCTTTACATTCGGTACATCCGCCCACTGTATGGGGCCCATATTTCGGATCATTGGCAAGATTCCATTCCAAAGCTGTTTTGCTCCAGTTTCTCATGGATCCGATAATTACATTTTTCATATGCCAGTTCAGATCTTCATTGAATGTTCCTTTTGAACCTGTCCATTGCTCGGTAAAGTATAGATTTTTATCAGGAAAAGCATCGTGAACAGTACTTAATGCTGAAATATCACCTTCATACAAATGAAAAGCTGATCCATCAATATATTGGTAAGCTTCAGGATCTTTTAGAATATCAAGAGCATATTCCGGTTTATTGCAATTATGATCGTATACAACAATTTTGGTTTTAATATTGTTGGTTTTAAAAGAAGGTCCTAAATATCCTTTAATAAAATCTCTCTGTTTTTCAGAAGGCATGTACATACTTGGGTTATTACCCGGATGTAAAGGTTCATTTTGAGGTGTGATGGCGTCAATAATGATTCCTTCTTTTTTCATTCCCTGGATATATTTTACAAAATATTGTGCATACGTTTCATAAAATTCAGGTTTTAAACTTCCTCCTTTTGATTTTCCATTATCCTTCATCCAAACTGGTGCTGACCACGGCGTTGCAATGATTTTAATTTTAGGATTAATGGTCAAAATCTCCTTCAGCATAGCAATCAAGTCTTTGTCTTTTATCAGGCTAAATTTAGAAAGTTCAACATCCGTTTGCCCTTCCGGAAGATCATCATAGGAAAATACTTCACTATCAAGATCTGAAGCACCTATGCTTAATCTCAAATAGCTAATGGAAATAGAGTTTTTATCACTCCCGAAAAGTTCGTTCAGTAAAGCTTTTCTTTTGGCTGGTGACAAACGATTGATCACCTCAACACTTCCTCCCGTTAATGTATATCCAAACCCATCAACATATTGAAACTTTTGGGTATCATCAATTTCAATATTCTGAAAGTTATTTGACATATTTACAAATCTGATTGGAGTTTGAGACTGTAATTGGATACTTTCATCTCCTTTGGTTAGCCAATATTGAACTTCGTCACCTTTATTCTGAGCAACTGAGGTACATGATAAAGGAAAAAGTACCACACCGCAAAGCAGTGCAGTACCTTTAAAGAAACTATATAAGTTGTGAAACTTCATATTTAATATCCCGGATTTTGGTGCAGCGATGTATTCGGCAATTCATTATACGGAATGGGTAAGATTTCGTTTTTATTGGCTTTAAATCCTTTAAATGCTAGCTTTGAAGGAGCATCGCCCCATCTTACAAGGTCAAACCATCTATGGCCTTCACCGGCAAGTTCTCGTCTTCTTTCATCTTTAATAGCCTGTATTGAAACAGGAACCGATGCTAAACCAACTCTTGCTCTTACCGCATCCAACAGTGCTTGAGCCCTGGCACCAGCTCCACCTAAAGCTTCTGCTTCCATAAGATAGGTATCAGCTAATCGTATGGCAATATAATTCTGTCTGAAATTGAGCTCAGGAGCTCCAGGAAGTGAACTTACCAAATCTCTGGTAGGCATATATTTATTTAAAAAATACCCAGTATCCGCAAACGCAGGACTATAAGTTACTTTACCCTGGTCTACCCATGGTTTTATATTAAAAATAGTCACATCTAATCTAGGATCTCCCTGCATAAAGTCATATAAATCTTGTGTTACTGTATTGAATGACCAACCCGGAAACAGATCTGGTGCTTTATTATCCACAATCTTTTTATTGACAGAATAAGAACGTGGACCTAGCATTGCATTGATGGAATTACCTTCATCTTTTCCCTGTCCCCAGAAACTCCAGTCAGAGTTTGCTTTGTTGGTATGCATCACTTCAAGAATAGACTCTGTTGAAAATTTATATTCATCTGATTTTTCTGATCCTACCTTAAACAGGTCTGCATATTTTTCCACTAATTTATATCCGTACTGGCTAACGCCACCAGGAGTCCCGTTCACTGCTGCGAATTGGGTTGCTGCTTCAGGCATTTTTTTATCATACAAATAAATTTTTCCTAATATTGCTCTGGCTGTTCCCTGTGTAATCCTCCCTTTGTCATTACCATTGGCTGTCATCATTAAATCCGGAATGGAAGCAAGAATATCATTTTCTATCTGAACGTATACTTCACTCGGTTTTGCCTGTGGAATATGCCAGTAATCATCATCAAATTTCACACTCTTAAGGACTAAGGGAATATTTCCAAACATTCTTAAAAGTTCAAAATAGTACAGAGATCTCAGTACTTTTGCTTCAGCACTGAATCTTTTTTTAAGTTCATCACTCATGTCTGCTTTTGGAACATTCTCTATCAAAAGATTAGCCCTTGCTATTCCCTGATAGTAATCTCTCCAATAACTTGCAGGCATCGTATTAGGATTTATGGCATAGTTATTCATTCCCTGTATACCAGCTCCGTCATTAGAACTTCCTCCTCCTGAGTAAAAATCATCAGATCCCGCATTAAAAAAAGTGACTGTATTTTCGAAGCCGCTGGAATATTTTCTTAAAACATCATATACAGATACCAATGCACTAAAAGATTGAGTCTCATTCTTAAAATACATATCCGTTTTAAAAGATCCTGAGTTTTCCACTTCATCCAGATAAGAGCCTCCGCAGGCAATGGTACTGAAACTTAAACCTGCCAACATCGTAACAGCAAGTCCTTTATATATAAAATTCTTATTTTTCATGTTATTACATATTAAAATTGAATATTTGCTCCCAGCAAGAATGTTCTGGCCTGTGGATAATAAGCTCTGTCCACCCCTATAATATCCTGTTCAGAATTATTTCTTCCTGCAATTTCCGGATCATATCCGGTGTATTTAGTGAAAGTGAAAAGGTTTTCTCCTGTGATGTAGAGTCTCACTTTACTCATTCCGAAACGGCTGGTAATATCCTGAGGAAGTGTATATCCTAACTGAACAATTTTCACTCTCACATAATCTCCTTTCTGAAGATAATAATTTGACATCCATGTATAATTATGGTTAGGATCATTTCGGGTAACCCTTGGATTTTCATTAGTAGAACCCTCTCCTGTCCAGCGGTTTAAAATCTTTGTCTGATAATTGGCATCCACAACATCCAACCTTCTTAGTCCCTGGAAAATTTTATTACCTGCCTGTCCTTGGGCAAATACCATAAAATCAAAGTTTTTGTAATTCAAATTAACCGTAAGTCCGAAAGTATATTTTGGAATAGAACTTCCTAAATTCACTTTATCATCCTCGTCAATTTTACCATCTCCGTTATTATCCTGCCAGATAAAATCCCCAGGTTTTGCATCCGGTAAAAGTTTGCCTCCATTGGCATTTACATAAGCATCAATTTGTGCCTGATTCTGGAAAACACCGCTATACGTCTGCCCATAGAACGATCCATAGGGCTGCCCCACAGCTACTCTTGATACCGCTCCCATAGTCTGGAAAGAAGCGAGATTGAAGTAATTGATATCATCCTCTAATCGCAACACTTTATTTTTTATGGTAGCAAAGTTTCCGTTAACCGATATACTGAAATCCTGCCAATTTTTTTTGTACCCCAACTCAAGCTCAAGTCCTGAGTTTTCCATATCTCCTACATTTGACCAAGGTAAATTAGGAACTCCTACATAACCTGGAATATTAATTTGTCTTAAAATATCAGTAGTTTTCTTCTTATACCAATCTGCTGTAAAAGTAAAATTATTGAATAGTTTAAAATCTGCTGCAATATTCAACTGGCTTGTTTGTTCCCATTTAAGATTAGGGTTTTCTAATGTACTTGGAGCATATCCTATAATAATATTGTTTCCTGGAGTGGTATAATTACTTCCTGAAACCATAAAACTTGCAAATCTGAAGTTTTCCATCTCATCATTTCCTAAAACCCCATAACCCCCTCTCAGTTTCATGTTATTAATCACCTTATTTTCCGGCCAGAAATCTTCTTTATGAACATTCCATCCTACAGACATTGACGGAAAAGTTCCCCAATGATGGTTGGTCGCAAATTTTGAAGATCCATCTCTACGAATAGTCCCTGTAAATAAATATTTATCAGCATAGTCATAAATGATCCTACCAAAATAAGATGCCTTACGGGTTTGAATTCCGTCCCATCCTTTTGCTGTAATATCATCCTGAGGAACATCAAAGTTAAAAGAAGCATCCTGCCAGCTATCAATTGGCAGATTACTGTAGGTTAAGCTGGCCCCACCTGATACATTATATCGATATACTCCCTGCCCAATTAAAATACTTAGACTGTGATCTCCAAATTTATTTTGATAAGTCAGGGTATTTTCCATACTCCATTCAAATTTATTCTCATCCACCTTATTCAGGCTGTTAAAACTTGTACTTCTGTAGCTTGGACTTAAATAATACTTGGGTGTAAAGGTTCGACTGCCCCAATATGATTTCTTTCCATTTAAGCTCGACTTGAATGTGAAGTGGTTAAGAAATTTAAGTTCAGCAAAAATATTCCCTACAAAATCATCAGACCAATTGTAATTTCCCTGCTGAATAGCACGAAAAGCTCTTGGATTGGTCATTTCATTATTTACATAACGCGAAATTCCATAAGGATTGCCATTGGGATCACGGATAATATAAGGATCTGTATAACCACCCGGATCTACCTGAGACCAATCTGTAACCACTTCTGGTGTAATTGGATCTAAGTTAACTGCTGAAGCTAACGGCCCACCGTATTCTTCGTTAGCGCTTACGCCCTGAGATTTTGTATGGGTATAGGCAAAAGTCTGCCCTAATGTTAAATAATCTGTAACCTTATGGGTTGAATTGAATCTTGCATTGATTCTTTTATAATAAGAGATATCCGTCATTACAATACCTGTCTGATCGAAATACCCGAACGATGTATAGTAACTGGATTTATCATTACCCCCCGTAATACTTACTTCATGGGAAGATTTTTCTCCTGTTCCAAAAATGGTATCCTGCCAGTTTGTTCCTTTTCCAAAGGATTCAGGATTTGCAAAACGAGGAGCCTGTCCGTCATTTACAAAACCTTCATTAATAATTTTGGCATATTGAGTGGCATCCAAAAGGTCCAGCTTTTTAGCGGTATTCGAAAATCCGTAAAATCCATTATAGGAAAGAACCAGTTTTCCTTTCTTCCCTTTTTTTGTGGTAACCAGGATTACTCCTTTTGCCGCAGAAACTCCATAAATTGCAGATGATGCTCCATCTTTCAGCACTTCAATACTTTCTATATCAGACTGATTAAGCCAGCCGATATTATCCACCACAATACCATCTACCACCCATAACGGACTATTACTTCCGGCTCCAAAACTGGTGATTCCACGAACTCGAACTGTTGCAGCAGCACCCGGTTGTCCGGAATTAGTTACTACAGAAACCCCTGCAGCCCTTCCCTGCAACACCTGTTCCGGCTTACCGGTAGGGATGTTTTCTATATCACTGGCTTTAATACTTGCGATTGCCCCGGTTACATTAGACTTCTTCTGGGTCCCATAACCAATCACTACAATCTCATCTATTTTGTTTTCCTTAGAAAGCGTGTCCTTTTTAGTCTGGCCACTGAAGTTAGCCGTAAAATAGAGGACGGCAATCACTCCTAAATTTCTCGATATTCTTACATTCATATACAGCTATTTGTTTTAATTCTCAAATTGAGACAATAAAAATATATTTTTTTTCAATTAATTAACATTATATTAATAAATATTTTGAAATTTCGTTTATTATTGAGGGTTAAAAGCCATATCTTCGTATCAATTATTCACCAAAAGTTATAAAAATTCAATAAAGTTAACTCCCGAAATGACCGCTAAGCTTTCCAAAATTTCTCTTCCTCTTAAATTAACCTTTCTGATTTTTTCAATGGTGCTCAACTGTATGGGGCTTATTATCCTTCAGCTTGCAGACAATAATATCACCTATGGAGAACTTGGACTTCTGGAATCTTTCAAAGATCTCCCCATTGCTTTTATCTCATTATTTGCAGTAAGCTTTATTAATAAAACAGGATCAAAAAAAGCACTGATTGCAGCTTTAGCTATTGTAGGATTCTGCTCCTGCCTTCTTCCGTTTATTGAAGAATTCTGGTTTTATAAAGTATGGTTTGCCATTATTGGAGCCTGCTTTGCCATTGGGAAAATATGTGTGTTTGGGATCATCAGGAATAACATTTCGGATGAGAAGTCTTTGGCTAAAACAATGAACAGCGTGGAAGCTTCTTTTATGATCGGAATTTTTGTGGTGAATACAGGTTTTGGATGGATCATCTCAAGCCAGTATTCCGAATTCTGGAGATTTGGGTTTTTACTAATTGCTGTATTATCTGCCATTACCATATTCCTTCTTTCAAAAATAGAAATAACAGAGTCTAAACCATCGGAAAACAAAAGTATACTCACAGAATTATCAGTATTTACAACCCCTGTGGTTGCTTTGTTTCTTGCGGTAATCTTCTTTATTGTTTTTGTAGAACAGGGGTTCAATTCATGGTTGCCGTCTTTTTATAAGAATCATTTGAAAGTCAATTCATTTTTTGCTCTTCAGGCCACTTCGTTTCTTTCACTTTTTTCGTATGCAGGAAGAACCGTTACAGCCAATATTATCCGTAGGTTTTCATTATCAACATATTATATTACATGCATCACTCTTATCATCGCTTTATTACTTACGATTTTAGGGCTTCAGTATTTTGATTCTGAAGATTCGAGGCTTATTCTCTTTTTGTTTCCGGTTATAGGTTTATTTCTCTCACCGCTATACCCTGTTGTCAATTCAAAAATGATTGCTTTGGTTGATAAAGAAAAGATAAATCTGTTTACCTCTCTTATTGTTATTTTTTCTTCCCTGGGAAGCTCTGTGAGTTCTATTATCATGGCTATACTCTTTGGGAAGCAGCTTTTAAACTTTTATCCATTATATATTTTATGCTCTGTAATTCTTCTTTTTGTGATTAGTTTATTATATTTTACCGTCTCAAAAAGAAAATATAGAAAATAGTTTTATTTTTACAACCATGAAAATCAAAGACACAAAAAGCAAAGAAACACTTCAGGAACTGATCGACACAAAGGATTTCGTTGCTCATATTTCTGTAGACTGTACGATATTCGGCTTTCACAATAATATTCTGAAAGTCCTATTGTTAAAATATCATGATCTGGATCTATGGTCACTTCCTGGTGGTTTTGTTTTCAATGATGAAGACCTGAGGGAAGCCGCAGAGCGTGTTTTGTATGAAAGAACACACCTTAAAGGTTTATTTTTAAAGCAATTTCATACGTTTGGAAGAATAGACCGTACAGAAAACAATGTTCATCAGATCCTTCTTAGAAATAAAGGGATTGAAGTACCGGAAGATCACTGGATCTTTCAAAGGTTTATTACGGTAGGATACTGCAGTCTTATCGATTTTTCACTGACCAATACTTTTCCGGATGCTTTTAATGAAAGCTGTGAATGGTTTGAGGTGAACAATCTTCCCAAGATGGCATTTGATCACGACAGAATTATAGAAACCGGACTGGAATACCTGAGAATGAATATCAACACTGAAGTGGCAGCCAGTAATCTTCTTCCTGAAAAATTTACGATGAAGGACCTTCAGGCTCTTTATGAAACTATTTTAGGACAGAAATTCAGAAGAAATAATTTCCAACGAAAAATATTAAGCCTAAATATCCTTGATAGATTGGAAAAGCTATACGACGGTTCTGCTAACAAGGCTCCATATCTGTATAAATTCAAGACTGAGGTTCATAATGCCACTAATCAGTATCCTATCTCCAATGATGAGGAGGTTTAAAATGTGAATTTTATTCCTTACACAGGAAAAAACCATATTATCTGTTTGAAAACCAGCATTTAGATAAGTTTTCAAAAAAATTTCTTAAACACCACGAAAAATGTTATTTTTAACAAAATCAAAAAATCATGTCATATTATCCTCTTACAAGCATCCCTGATTATTATGGAATTGATGCTTTACTTACTGAAGAACACAAACTGATCCGCCAATCTGTAAGGGATTGGGTTGAAAGTTATGTAATGCCGCAGATTGACCAGGCAGCACAAAATCATACTGATCTTCCTGGCCTTATGAGAGAATTAGGAAAAATCGGGGCATTAGGACCCTATATTCCGGTTGAATATGGAGGTTCCGGATTAGATCAGATTTCTTATGGTCTTATCATGCAGGAATTAGAAAGAGGAGATTCTGCAGTACGTTCTGCTGCTTCAGTACAAAGCTCTTTGGTAATGTTTCCTATTAATGAGTTCGGTTCTGAGGAACAGAAAAAGAAATATCTTCCAAAATTAGCTGCTGGAGAAATGATTGGTTCTTTTGGATTAACCGAGCCTAATCACGGTTCTGATCCAAGTTCTATGGAAACTTACTTCAAGGATATGGGAGACCACTATCTTTTGAATGGTGCAAAAATGTGGATCACCAACTCCCCTCTTTGCGACATTGCTGTAGTATGGGCAAAGAATGAAGAAGGAAAAATACAGGGATTAATTGTTGAAAGAGGAATGGAAGGATTCACTACTCCGGAAACACACAATAAATGGAGCTTGAGAGCTTCCAAAACAGGAGAATTGGTATTTAACGATGTAAAAGTTCCGAAAGAAAACCTACTTCCTGGCGTTACAGGACTGAAAGGACCTTTATCTTGTCTGAACTCTGCCAGATATGGAATTTCCTGGGGAGTAATCGGAGCGGCTATTGACTGTCATTGTACAGCAGTTCAGTATTCCAAAGAAAGAAAGCAGTTTGGTAAACCAATCGGATCTTATCAGCTTCAACAGAAAAAATTAGCTGAATTCTTAACAGAGATTACAAAAGCTCAGTTATTATGTCTTCAGTTAGGAAATCTTAAAAATGCTCATAAAGCAACACCTGCACAGATCTCAATGGCTAAGCGCAACAACGTAAAAATGGCTATTGACATTGCAAGAGAATCAAGACAGATTCTTGGAGGCATGGGTATCATGGGTGAATTCCCAATGATGAGACACGCTGCCAATCTGGAGTCTGTTATTACTTATGAAGGAACTCACGACGTTCATTTGTTAATCACCGGTTTAGATATTACAGGTATCAACGCTTTCTAAGGAAAAAAAATATAGAACTAAGAGTCTGGTCTTTGGATCAGACTCTTTTATTTTACTCACCTTTCAGAGAATTTAATATTCGATGAATAGTTATTAATGTCTGAATATTTTTGAGGAATTATTAAAAATACTACATTAACAGTAGTAAAAATCCACGATATGAAGAAAATAACAACTTTTTTGTTAGGACTCACTGCACCTTTTTATCTGGCCCAACAGGCAGGAGATCTTATAAGTGCCGAACAAAAACTAGACTTAACTCCACAGGGAGTCGCTAATTTCATCGCCAGCAATCTTGGTGAGCAGAACGCTCCTGATTTTGTAAGTTATCTGAATGGTTTCAATGTAGGTTTAAAAGGATATAAAATAACCTATTACACCAAAAATGAAAAAAATGTTCTTGTAAAAGCAACAGGACTTCTGATGTATCCTAATGTTAATATGAAGCTTTCCACAGTCGTCTCAGACCATGGAACTACCGATAGCAGGGATAACGTTCCTTCTAATTTTAAAGGAACTCTAACCGCAGGATTCGTGGTGGAACTTTCTTATGTACTCAACGGTTATATTTTAATGGCTCCTGACTATGTAGGGATGGGAGACGGAGATGGTGTGCATCCATATGTAGACTATGCAACTGAATCTGGTGCCACTATTGATTTTGTTACAGCCGCCAATAAGGTATTGGCACAACAGGGAATAAAACGCTACGATGAATACTTTCTGGCAGGCTATTCCCAAGGAGCACATGCAGCCATGTCTACTTTAAAAAGATTAAATGTATCAAACCCTGGGAATCTGAAGTTTACATATGCTTATATGGGTGATGGTCCTTATGATATGTCGGAAACCACTTTAAAGAAAGGTGTTTTAGAAAAGGATATTTACCCATTCAGTTCATTTCTTGCCAATGTGCTTCACAGCTGCAATAATACAGGATATAAAACCTATACTAATGATATTTCAGAAGTTATTTCAGCAGAATATCTTGACAAATATAACTATCACGTTGTTCAGGATAATGGCGGTTTACTCTGGGGACCATTCATATGGAGAAAACTATTCACAACCAATTTCATCAATGAAGTAACCAATAACCCCAACCATCAATTCAGACAGTGTCTAAAGCCGAAAGATGTTTATGATTGGTATAATAAAACCCCTATGACATTAGGCCATTCTTCCGTAGACTTAGCTATTCCACCTGAAAATACCTCCAAAACTATTGATGTACAGCGTGGTTATTATGCATGGTGGGATCTGAATAAATACAAACTGGATTCCTTCTACTGGGGACCTATCGGACACGTGGGTGGTATAGTTCCTTTCGTTCTGGCTTCTAATGCCAAATTCAATACCTTAAGAAGTGGTGGTTTTTTTAACCAATGGGCTGCAGTAGGATCTATTTTTGGAAAACAAGCAGCAGAAGCTCCTATCCTATTTTCATCTCAGATAAAACCCGAACTTGGAAATCTGCAGTTGGTTGAAGTTACTGATTTTAATAAAGAGAAAATAAGCAGCAGAACTGCAAATGAACGTAATCTATCTTCTTTAAATGATGGTGTATATCTATTGAAAGTGTTGGAAAACAATCAGGAAAAGATGCTTCCCTACATCAAGAATACTCCTAGAGAGGTGGTGGAAAATGAAATTGTACAATCCGAAAACAATTCAGTTTTAAAATTAAAAATCGATGAGAATGAACTTTCTGCAGTTCATATTTTTGATGAAAATAAAAATCTGGTTACAACCATTTCCCAAGGCCAATATCAGGAAAACGATGGTATCAATCTAAAAAACCTGAATCCTCAGAAATATACGTTCGAAGTCGTTACGCCATATTATAACCTGCAGTTTAATAAGAATCTTGGAAACAGCAGATTGGAAAACAGTACAGATATTTTTGCACAGAACAAACAGATCAAAGCCAGAGCTAATAATAATATTAAAACTATCAGTATATACAGTATTTCCGGAGCTTTGCTTCATCAGCAGGAAGTGAATTCTCAACAATTTGAATCGAGAAGTATGGAACCAGGAGTATATGTAGTACAAATGACTCTTGCTAACGGAAAAACCATCAATAAGAAAGTTAAGCTATAGCATCTAATCCTTTTTATATATCATTTTCAAGTTAATTTTGGCACTCCAGCAATGGGGTGCTTTTCTGTTTTTTTAAATAAATACCACGTCCTGAAATTCCAAGACAATAGTTATTGGACTGGAAGCTGGAAGAGGGAGGCTGGAAGTTACTATTGTTCCGATAACCTCTGGAAGTCATTTTAATCTATTAATAAAAATTGAGATAAAAATGCAGCCTTAGTCTCGAGTACTTCCCACTTCCAGCCTCCAGCTTCCCTACTCATTAAAACTTAAATCCGATACTGAAATATATCCTTGAAAAATCAAGTTGGTTATTTCTGGAAATATTAAGATTGATTGGGCCTATAAGAGATTCATATCCAAGATTTACTCCATAGCCGAACATTTCAAAGCTGTCATTGAAAGGAGAAAACTCCTCACTTACTTTTCCATAGCTGAAGGAAGGCGTTAAGTATAATCTTTTCATGATTCTGTACTGAAGCGATATACCTAGTTTAGCCACAGAATTCATAGGCAATTCTTTCTGACGAAGGCCATTAAATTCAGGATTTAACAAATCGTAATTGTATTCACTCCCCCCAATATTATACTTCTGATTGAGGAAAAAGTAAGGTACTGTATCTTCTCTGTATGAACCAAAACTTGTTCCCAGAAAAAGATTAACCTTCGCTGCCAGCCTTCTTGTAATAGGATGAGCAAAGTTTTCATTCAGAGTGAATGATACGAGGTTCTTTGCTAAAAAATAATCCGGGTTTTTAGGATTTAAAATAGGATATAACTGAGGCTGCACAACTTGAAGATCATACAGCTCATATTGATCTCCGAAATAAAGCCTTGTACTTACCTGAAGATGATTTCCTTTGGTAGAAAAGTATCTTTTATTCAGATTATTCTGTTCAAATTTCAAAAAAGCATTAAAATTACTGTGATTATAGAGCTTTTTACTAAAATTATCTACTTTTGCCTGGTCTATTTTATCCAGCAAGGTATACATCCTTTCTGTACTGAATTCCGTTCCCAAAGAAATAAAAGCATTAGGAGTAATATTATAATTCAAAGCCACTTTTCCGGTAATATTCCGATACATGTGGTTAGGAAACTTTGTCGTGGAGTCTTCATCATCATACCCAAATGTCCTAAAAATCAAATCATTACTTTTAAGATGAACCATTTTAGCTTCAAGATCTATCCACCAATGGTCGCCGCTCCCCAGAAAACGCTGGTAAGCCAATCTTGCTTTAAAACGTTCTGAAATATCGATGGTAGCCAGAAATCTGGATCTATTAGCCAGAATATTTCTGTAAGTATAGTTCACAATAATTCCCACAGATTGCTCTGTATCATAGTGAAGAGCCAGCTTAAAAGCTCCTTTCTTAACTTTTTTAACGAAAATATTCATCACAAGACCATCACCTTCATTGGTATAGGTATAATATACTTTTTCGTACTGGCGTACTCCAAATACTCTGTCTATCGCCTCATTAACGGTTTTCACATCATAATATTTCCCTTCTGTCAGGCCGAGCTCCTTTTTAATAACTGCAATTTCGACTTCATCGGCAAGCGGAGTGCCATTTTCTTCATTGAAGGTAAATTTAGTTGTAGGAAGCCTTACCTCCTCAATCATTTCATGTTCGTACTTAATACCCAGCTTTTTCTGAGCTTCTGCCAATGCAACAAATTCAGGAAGATGCTTTTTGGCTTCTATTTCACCTATTTTAATGATCTTTCTGAACCTTGCAAAATCTTTTGTGGTAATATCTCCCAAAGGATCTACAAAGTCTACCAAAATGTTGGATAAAGCCTTCTGGTGCTTAAAATCTTCAACGGAACGGATGGCATGAGTCTGGTAGATCATTTTCATTGGGTTTTCAATCTCTTTTTTGGTAAAAAGCCTGAATCCTGTATAACCACCAATCACAAAGTCGGCACCCATCTGCCGAACTTCATTGGCCGGATAATTCCTATCCAATCCACCATCTACCAATAGTTTTCCATCAATATAAACAGGAGCAAAAGCTGCAGGAATAGCCAGTGTAGACCGAATTGCAAGCGGCAGAGATCCTTTTTTCTGCATAATCAAACCTCCGTTTTCAATATCTGAGGAAGTAAGTTCTACAGGAATTCTTAATTTGCTGAAATCATTGATATGCTTCGCGTTAAAGGTGAGTGTATTCAAAACCTCGCCCATATACTGACCTTCAATATAGGAACTGGGAAGCGTTGGAACCCCTTTCACAACCGGAAACTCCAGAATATATTTATCATACTCATCCTTTTCACTGATATTGACCTTGTTGTATGGAATTTTATTGCTCAGAATCCTGTTCCAATCAACTTTATAAATGGTTTTCTTTAACTGGTCTGCATTATATCCCATTGCATATAAACCGCCCAAGATACCGCCCATACTGGTTCCGGTGATATAATCTACCTTAATTCCAAGGGAGTCTATCATTTTCAGAATTCCGATGTGGGCAAATCCTTTTGCACCACCTCCACTCAGCGCCAAACCAAACTTTGTATCTTTGGTTACATTTTGTAATCTGGCATTCAGAGAATCGTTAATCTGTTGGGATTTAAGAAAAAGAGAAAAAATGACAGTTCCCAAAATCAGGAGTTTTTTCATGAGAAAGCCTGTTTTTATGTGTATAAAAATTTTACCGTAAATATACAATTATACCACAAAAGCTGACAAAAAACCTCATCTATTTACCTATTGAAGAAGAACTTTAAAAAGTATTTATTATTAACGAAACGTTTAATGACCATCAAAGTTTATTGAAAAAAAAAATTATTGCTGTTTAAATTTTACGCAAAGATTTTATAATGCAATTACAATATTTCAAGGAAGCAAAGATGGAATCAACTTCATTGATTCTTTCTAAGCGTACGCATAACCGTGTCGCTTCATCGGCGATAAAGTCACTATTCTTTGCATCCTAAAATAAAACTTTGCGTTAAATTAGCTTTGGTATTTTAAAGAGAAATGATCAAAGAGATAGGATAATTTTAGTAGGACTTTACAGTTTCTACGAAGTTGATATCCGGATTCAGGATTTCAAGAATAAGGCTTTTAACAGACCTCATGGCATCATCAATATCTCCCTTGTCGAAAACAAGAGAAACCATTCCTTTTTTAGCCTCTGCAAAGCTCCAGATACCTGTTTCAATTGGATAGCCCCAGAACTCAGGAAGGTGTTGTATCACATAATGATAAATGCAGAGCTGCAACGCTTGCTTTCTGTCGCTGTTATGAAAATACTGCTCTACGTTATCTTCATCAATTTTTACATGGAGGTTTTTAATTTTAGCCGTTTTATAATCAATGATCCTTAAAGTTCCGTTCAGTTTATCAATTCTGTCAATAAATCCCATGAAAGAAATTTTATCCCTGCCGTCAAGATAAAATTCCACATTTTCGAACCTTCTTTCGATGTCAATAATCTCTAATGTATTTCCTTGTCTGATAAGTTCAAGATCATGATTCAGAACATTTTCAATCACCTTTTTCGCAATGGCTTTGTGGATGTAGTTCATTCCTTTTTCATAGAATTCCGGCTGATGCTTTAACTTCTCAATTGCAATATTTATATATTTATCTATCGCTTTAATTGACTTCTCTAAATCACTTTCTTTTAAAACCTTACCTTTTAATATTTCATAAACTTCTTGAAGTGAATAATGAACTAAGTTTCCATAATTTTTCACGGATAATTCTTCTTCAATTTCATCCGATTCCGAAGTGTTCAGGATCTTCGATAAGTAAAAATCAATAGGATTATATAGATAGCTTGTAAGGTGAGAAGCTGATACTCTTTCCTTCCATTTCTGAAGCCGCTCCCTCACTATTTCCGTCTTGGAAATTTCTATAGGTTTTGTAATAATGGGCTCTGAAGAATTCTCAATAATCAGGTGTTCAATCTCATGAGAACTTTCCATTTCAATCTGAGTAATGAAGCGACTTTTTTCACCTGTATTCACTCCCGAACTTAAAGCATTGTACAACAAATGAACATTCTTCGCATCCTGAATCAGCCTGTAAAAGTGATAAGCATAAATACTGTCATTTTCCAAAAATGTATGAAGATCAAAGAATCTTCTGATATCAAAAGGAATATAAGTATTCTGGGAATTTCCCAATGGAAGCTTCCCTTCGTTAACCGAAAGCAGGATCACATTTTCAAAATTCAGAAGACGTGTTTCCAGCAATCCCATAATTTGTAATCCTCTTAAAGGCTCACCCTGGAAATCGATACTCTCGGAATTGATATGCTGGTTGATGAGAATCTCCAACGTTTCCATTTTAATCTCAATATTGTAGGGAGTCAGCTGATTCTTAATAATTCTAAAGGCATTCTCGAAGTGAGATACGTTTTCATACTGTATATCATCTATTTCCAGCCATTTCACTTGGTGACAGAATGAAATAAGAATATCCAGATAAGCCGTTGTGCTTGCAGCCTTTTGAAGAAGTCCGAAATAAGACAGCTCTCCCAAAAGTTCACTCAAAAGCTTATTAGAAATATATACAATATTCCTTTCTTCTATTTTTGTTTTAAAATCATTGATGATCAGTTCATCTTTAGCTGATTTCGGAAGCTCTTCAAGAATAGGAAATACATCTCTGTAGTAATACGAAGTTTTATTTTTTTCTAACTGTTTCTGTAGATAGAAAAGACGTTTTACTGCATTAGAGAAAGACAGATTCTTCAATGGAAACCCCATCGTGATATTCAGGTTATCTACTCCATGCATCACATCCAGACTTGCAGGAAGAAGGTTTTCATCCAACAGAACTACCGCTGTATTGGAATACGTTTTATTGTTGATTTCCTTAAAGATCTCCGGCAGCACCTTGGTTTGGGTTACGTTTCCGGAAACTTCATATACTTTGATCTTTTTAGGTTGATTAAAATCGTCCTCTATCCATTGGAAAGCTCTGTTATCATCAAACTCCTTCCATGTTTTATGGTTTCTGAGGAATTTCCCGGCCTCTTGTCTTTCGTCGTTAAAGTAATAACGGTCTGCCTGAAAAAAACACTGAGCCTTATTCCATCGCAGAAGGCTTCTTACCAATTTTTCTTCAACCGGCGTAAAGGCATTAAATCCACAGAATACAAACTGCTCCGAGGTATCCTTTGCAAAATCAGAGATACTCGCTTTAGCAGCCTCGTGAATCATTCCTGAGGTTGCCCAGTTCTTGCCCTGCAGCCTGCTTTTTAATTCAGGAAGGAAAACATTCATATTCTGCCAGAAATTAAGAAACTTCTTTCTGGGTACATCATCATCTTCACCAAGATCCTGTGCCCATTCTTTAATCCTCTCTTCATCAAACATGTATTGCAGAACTGCCTGATCGCTGTCTGAAAACTTCAAAATATCATCCCAATCCTTCTGAAGGGTTGGAAACCACTTCAAAAAGTCAGAAAAGTTATCCCTTGGAATAAGGTTCAGGCTTCGGTATACATCAAATGAAAAAAGCCATAGTGGAATTCCCTGGATCACCTGTTTGTCGGCAATCCTATTAATCAACTCCTCAATGGTAAAAAAGTTGGGAAGAAATCCAGAATAGTTGTTTTCCTCAAGAATCTGCCGAATAAATACAATCGGACGTTTTCCGGGCAGAATGATGTTAAACGCAGATAGATCCGGGTTTTGTGCCAACAGTTCGTGGATGATCTTATTGAGGAATTTCAAGGGGCTTGATAGCTTTTAAGGTTTTCTAATTCTTGAGAGATAGCAGCATTATAATCTGCCTGTTTTACTTCATCCATTCCATGACGGGTATCTTTGTCATAGGCTATCTGAAAGTTTTTATATTCGATGGATATTGTATTATAAATCGATTTAAATAACCTATTGTAATCACCGGAATTTCTGACCTTTTCAGCAACAGTTTTCCTGAATTTTCTTACAAAAAGTTCTGCAATATCAAAATGTTTCTGTTCATGCAGCAAAATATAATCATTGATTTTTTTGGCGTCTTTCCAGGATTTATCTTCGTTAAATATCGTTTTTATTTCAATCTTCACCGGAGACTTCGGGTTGCTGGATTTTACCACAGAATATTCCCAACCGCAATTGGTATACGCTGCGACATCCGGATTATTCCTTCTGTTGACAGGGCTTTTAAAATTGTCCCATACCAGCTTTTGTTCTTCCTGCCAGAAAATTTTCTGTCCAAACATAACATCAGCCGCCAACAAACAGAATACAAAAGTCAATTTCATTATTTCACCACAATCGTTTTTGTAATCCAGTTATTTCCTCCGTTCCAGAAAGTAAAAGTGTACTTCCCTATTCTCTGTGGATTAAAATTAATCTGGTTAACTGCTGAATAGCTTTTTTGAGTACAAGGACCATTGGAAATGTACTTATAGGCGGTCACAGTTCTTTTAAAATCACCATCATAAATATAATCATAGGCATAAAACCCCTGGCACTGAGATGAATAGGTGGAATACGTTTTAATATGCTGTATTGCAAAGATATCCATAGTATCATTGGCAATCTTAACACTGTCAATCTTGACCTTATCAATGGATTCGATCGTCTGATAATCATCGTCATTACACGAAACCAATACAAAGCCAAACAATAATGCTGAAAATCCAATATTTAGAAGCTTTTTCATAATCTTTTAATTTTCTGATTATCAATACATATTTAGCAAAAATATTCCTTATTCAAATAAAATCAGGAATTAAAATTTCCTTTTGATACGTAAACTACTTTTTTAGTATCAAAGAATTCTCCATCAAAATAGTGTTTCAGATTGAAAATTTCACATTTAAGTCCGGCAAGTTCTTCAGCAAGATCTCCACCTTTTAAATATAAAATCCCGTTATGTTTAGGGTTAAACTGTTCTTTTTCAAATTTTCCTTTCAGCCATCTTAAGAATTCAGGCATCTGGGTTACCGCTCTGCTGACAACAAAGTGGAATTTTTCTTTTAGTTTTTCCGCTCTTCCGTGGATGGCAGTTACATTTTTCAGTCCCACTCCTTCTGCTACAGCATTTACCACGCTAATTTTCTTCCCTATGGAGTCAATCAGGGTAAATTCTGTATCAGGAAAAAGGATCGCCAATGGAATTCCTGGAAAACCTCCTCCGGTTCCAATATCCAATACTTTCGTTCCTGGAGCAAATTCCATCACTTTAGCAATTCCTAACGAGTGAAGAACATGCTTTTCATACAACGATTCCATATCTTTTCTAGAAATTACGTTGATCTTTTCATTCCATTCATTGTACAGGGCTTCCAGCTTTGCAAACTGTTCTAGCTGTGTTTCGGTAAGATCCGGAAAATATTTTAATAGTAACGATGTAGACATGTGAATTATTATAATCTGCAAAAATAAGTTTTTATTGGCTTTATTCAAATTTTCAGAAAGAGTATCTCAAAAAATAATACAAGTTTCTTTTTAATTTGCCATTTCTTTTTCAATAGGATTATTACTTTTTTTAAGCAGCCTTCCCAATTCCGCATCTTCATTTCCCTTACCTGCTTTTTTAATTTGGCTCAGTTCCAATTGAGTAACATATCCATCTTTCAACTGTATTCCCATTTTCCCTGCTTGCCCGTCTATATTGATACTTTCAATATCTTCAGGACTAAATGTGTCATCTTTCAAAAGTTTCCGGTATTCCTGGTCAGTCATTTTTTTATTGTTTTTAGGAACAAAACCAAATATCGAATTTACTTTTTTCACCTGAATCATATTAAAAACATGATCGTTATCTGTATCTTTAATTCTAACTACAAGTCCCGGAAGGCCATTAAATTTATAAGGTCCATCGCTGATAGGGTAATCCTTGGAAAACCATGCTTCCCATTCCCTTCCTTTGTACCGGGTAACGGCTTTCTGGCAGTTCATCCCATTGATATTTAAAAATTCTTTCTGTACAGACCATTTTGGAACTTCAGAATCCGCTATAACAAGATTTGCCGTTTTATATTTATCATATAAATTGGCTTCTCTTTTTGAATAGTCCTTTTCAATGATATAACCTAAGTTTCTGTCATAATTTTTACTCTTAAACAGTGCCTTAAGGTCTTTATCTGCCTGATAAATAGAATCTCTTTTATATTTAACAGCATTATAAAAATAAGATTTCTTCCCGTCGGAATCCAGATTCATATAATCTGTAACCTGGGAATCTTTATGATCAATATCAGATCTCATTTTGTATTCATACACAAAGCGGTAATTCTGGGCAGATACAGTACAGGCTAATGCTAAAAATAAAAGTTTATATATCTTTTTCATGGAGTTAAGTTTTTTAAAAATCTTGTTTCCAACACAAATTGTATCAAAAAACAACATTAACTCCAAATATAGTGAATCCTTTTAAACCTGATAAAAATCTTTAAACCTGCCCCTTTTTTATTTCTCCTGCAAGGCCTTTTTATTATATATTTGTTAAAATTCAAAAAAATACAATGGACAAACTTTCAGATAGAGTAAAAAGACTAGGATACTCACAGACTTTTGTAATGTCTAACAAGGCAAGGGAAATGAAGGCGAACGGAATTGATGTAATCAGTTTAACCCTTGGTGAACCGGATTTTGATGTTCCGGATAATATCAAACAGGCGGCATTCGATGCCATCAACCAGAACTACAGCCACTACTCTCCTGTTCCTGGATTTCTGGAATTGCGTGAGGCCATTGCTCATAAATTAAAAAGAGATAACAATCTTGAATACAAACCTACACAGATTTGTGTTTCAAATGGTGCAAAACAGGCTATTTTAAACGTTTTAGCAGCGATTATCAATGATGGTGATGAAGTTCTGCTCCCTGCGCCTTATTGGGTAAGCTATGATGAAATGGTGAAAATGATGGGTGGAAACTCTGTGATGCTTCCCACTTCTTACGTTACGGATTTCAAAGTAACTGCTGAACAGCTTGAAGAAGCCATTACGGATAAAACAAAAGCAATCCTTTTCAGTTCACCATGTAACCCATCAGGAGGATATTATACCTATGATGAATTGAAATCTATTGCTAAAGTAGTTGCTAAATACCCTAATATAACGATCATTTCAGATGAAATCTATGAATTCATCAATTATGAAACTAAAACTACCTCCATTGCTCAGTTCCCTGAAGTTTACGAACAGACTGCGGTAATCAACGGAATGTCAAAAGCTTTCGCCATGACCGGATGGAGAATCGGATATTCTGCATGCCCGGAATGGTTGGCTAAAGCTTGTGAAAAAGTACAGGGACAAATGACAAGTGGTGCTAACACTGTGGCTCAAAGGGCTTCTATTGTTGCTTTAAAAACAGATCCAGCAGAATACAGATACATGATTGATGCTTTCAAAAAGAGAAGAGATCTTGTATATGAACTTATTCAGGAAATTCCAGGATTTAAAGTATTGCTTCCAAAGGCTGCCTTCTACTTCTTCCCGGATATTTCGCATTATATCGGAAAAACTTTGAATGGAACTGAAATTAAAAATTCTGATGATTTCGCCATGTTCTTATTGGAAAATGCTCATGTAGGATGTGTGGGGGGATTCTCTTTCGGAAGTCCGGAGTGTATCAGATTCTCTTATGCAGCTTCTGAAGAGGAATTAAGAGAAGCTATGAAGCGAATCAAAGATTTGTTAGCGCAATTCAACTAAGAATTTAAAAACTAAAATAAAACACAACCGCAATAATGAATCTGTTTAAAAAATTAACCATCGTCACCAGTATTGCAGCGGCAAGTTTTGCAGGCCACGCTTTCGGACAGGATTACCAGTGGAAAGAAGCTACTTCTAATGGGTACAAATATAAGTTTGTTACCAACGATCCTACTGCCGCAAGATATTACACTTTAAAAAACGGATTAACGGTTATTCTAAGTCCAACCAACAAGGAACCGAGAATCCAGACGTATATTGCCACCAAAGCAGGAAGCAAAACCGATCCTGCAGATCACACAGGCCTTGCCCATTATCTGGAGCACATGCTTTTTAAAGGAACCAATCAGTTCGGATCTAAAGATTGGGCCAAAGAAAAACCTCTTTTAGATCAGATTGATGCTCTTTATGAGAAGTACAATCAGACCAAGGATGAAACTAAGAGAAAAGAGATCTACAAAGAAATTGACAGGGTTTCCAGAGAAGCTGCAAAATACGCAATTGCCAACGAGTATGACAAAATGATGGCTGGTATGGGAGGTGACGGCACTAACGCTTTCACTTCTTTTGAACAAACAGTATACACTGAAGACATCCCTTCTAATGTTGTTGATAAATTTCTGGCGCTACAATCAGAAAGATTCAGAGAACCTATTCTTAGATTGTTCCATACAGAGCTTGAGGCAGTATATGAAGAAAAAAACAGATCGCTTGACGATGATGGAGACAAGGTTTACGATATGATGTTTGCCAATCTTTTCCCTAATAACAATTATGGAAAGCAGACTACCATCGGAACCATTGAGCATCTGAAAAACCCTTCTCTACATGCCATCAGAGAATACTACAACAATTATTATGTTCCCAACAATATGGGAATCATTATGTCTGGAGACTTCAATCCGGATGAAGTGATCGCCAAGATTGACAAAGCTTTCTCTTACATGAAATCTAAACAGGTTCCTGAATACATTGTAGGACAGGAAAAAGCCATTACTTCTCCGGTAATCAAAGAAGTGGTAGGTCCCGACTCTGAAAGCGTAATGCTTGGATTCAGATTTCCCGGTGCTTCAACAAAAGATGCCAGGCTGTTAAATTTCGTAGGAAGCATGCTTACCAACGGACAAGCGGGGTTAATTGACCTTGATCTTGTAAAAAAACAAAAGTTATTGGCGGCTTATGCTTTCCCATATACTTTAAAAGACTATTCGGTATTACTTCTTCAAGGAAAGCCTACTGAAGGGCAGTCTTTGGATGAAGTAAAAAATCTTCTTCTTCAGGAAATCGATAAATTAAGAAAAGGTGAGTTCTCTGATGATCTTATTCAGTCGATCGTCAACAACGAAAAGAAAAACACCATTCAAAAAGATGAAAAGTACGCTTCAAGAGCAAGCCTCTTAATGGATGAATTTACTTCTGAAGTAGATCATAAAGCAAACCTGGAGTATATTGAAGAAATCTCTAAGCTTACTAAGAAAGATATCATGGATTTCGTTTCCAAATATCTTCAGAACAATAATTATGTAGCGGTTTACAAGAAGAAGGGTGAAGACAAGAGCATTGTAAAGGTTGATAAACCAACCATCACTCCTGTTTCTGTAAACAGAGAAGACCAATCCTCTTTCCTGAAAAAGATTGACGAGATGCCTGAAAAAGCAATTGCTCCGGTATGGCTAAACTATGACAAAGACATTGCTAAAAATAAACTGGGCGATGTAGAGGTACTTTCTGTGAAAAATACAGACAATGCTCTGTTCAGAATGTATTATCACTTTGATTCCGGAAAATGGAACAACAAAATGCTTCCGTTAGCTGCTGAATATCTTCAATACTTAGGAACCAATGATAAATCTTCGGAAACTATCAGCAGAGAGTTTTACAAATTAGCATCAAGCTTTAAAGTTAGTGCAGGCAATGAAGAAACTTATGTTTCATTAGAAGGTTTAAACGAAAACTTTGATAAAACCATTGCTTTATTTGAAGATCTGATTAAAAACTGTAAACCAGACCAAGCCGCCTTAGACGCTTATAAAGCAAGACTTAAAAAAGCCAGAGCAAACGCTAAGCAAAATAAAGCAACCATCATGGCTGGATTGAGAAGCTATGCGCAATACGGAGCACAGAATCCGTTCAATAATGTTTTGAGCGATGCTGAATTAGACGCTTTAAAAGCTGATGATCTTGTGAGTATCCTTCATGATTTATTCAACTTCAAGCACAAAGTCTTATATTATGGGCCAAAAACCGGAGCTGAAACTGTTGCTTCTTTAAAACCTATCCACAAACTTCCTGCAGCGCTTAAGGAACTTCCAAAGGCTAAAACTTTTACACAGATCCCGACAGATAAGAACAAGGTCTTATTTGCGCATTATGATATGGTACAGGCTGAAATATTCTGGGCAAGAAACTCAGAACAGTACAGTTCCACTATTACTCCTACCGTAAGTTTATTTAACAATTACTTCGGAGGTGGAATGGGATCTATTGTTTTCCAGACGATCAGAGAATCCAAAGCATTAGCGTATTCTACTTATTCTTATTTTGCTCTTCCAAGCAAGAAAGAAGATAAAAACAGCATTATGGCCTATGTAGGAACTCAGGCGGATAAGTTCAATGAAGCTTCTTCTGCAATGAATGAACTTCTGACTACCCTGCCAAAGTCTGAGCAATTATTTGAAACCGCCAAAAGCGGATTGAAAAAAACAATCGCTTCTGAAAGAATTTCTCAGGATGGTATTATTTTCTCTTACCTGAAAGCCCAAAGACTTGGAAATAATTCAGATATCAGAAAGAATGTCTATGAACAGGCACCAAAACTGTCTTTTACAGACATCAACACTTTCCATGATAAAGAGATGAAAAACAAAAATTACACCTATTGTATTGTGGCATCTCAAGAGAAAGTAAATGACGCCGATATGCAAAAATTAGGAGAGATTAAAAAACTTAATCTGACCGAAATATTTGGATATTAAGATAAGCAAAAGCTCTGGTTTAAGGGCTTTTTATTTCACAACACATCAAAAACAATTATAGATTTTATTTATCGAAAATCATTTGTTCGATAGATAAAACTTCTCTATATTTGCAACAGAAATTTAAATATAAAAACAGAAAATTATGTCTTTAGTAGGAAAAAAATTCCCGAATTTAACAATCGACGCAATGTCTGAAATGGGTGATGATTTAAGAATCAACATCCTTGAAGAAGCTACTAACAACCAACAAAAAGTTCTTTTGTTCTGGTACCCTAAAGATTTCACTTTCGTATGTCCTACTGAGCTTCACGCTTTCCAGGAGGCTTTAGGTGAATTCGAAAAAAGAAACACTAAAGTAATTGGTGCATCTTGTGATACAAACGAAGTACACTTCGCTTGGTTAAACACACCAAAAGATAACGGAGGTATCGAAGGAGTAACTTACCCGATTTTAGCTGATACTCACAGACAATTAGCAAACACTTTAGGAATTGTAGATCAGGATTTCGAATACAATGAAGAAGGAGAAGAAATCTTCACAGGTTCTAACGTAACTTACAGAGCAACTTACCTTATCGACGAAACTGGAAAAATCTTCCACGAAGCGGTAAACGATATGCCTCTAGGTAGAAACGTAAAAGAATTCTTAAGATTAATTGACGCTTACACTCACGTTCAAAAACACGGTGAAGTATGTCCTGCAAACTGGGAAGAAGGTAAAGATGCAATGAAAGCAGACAGAACTTCTACAGCAGAATACTTAGCTAAGAACTAATATAATGTGTTAATTTGAAAATGAGATAATTTGAAAATTAATCTCCGGATGATCTAAAATTATCTCATTTTCTTTTTATCATTAGCACATTTTCAAATTAATAAATTTTCAAATTATTATCATGTACACAGAATTAACCGAAGATACATTACAAAATATAGTAAACGACAACGAAAAAGTAGTTGTTCAGTATGGCGCAACATGGTGCGGAAACTGCAGAATCATGAAGCCAAAATTCAAAAAATTAGCAGCTGAGAACGACTCTATTCCTTTCTTATATGTAGATGCGGAAAAACTTCCTGAAAGCAGAAAATTAGCCAAAGTAGACAACTTACCTACATTCGCTATCTTTAAAAATGGTGAATTGGTAAACCAGGTTCAATCTAACCAGGCTGAAAGTTTAATTAACCTTTTTAACGAATTAGCATAATGAAATTACCAGTAATCAGACAATTCTATCAGAATCAAACCCCTGAGAACCTAGAAAAAACATTAGAAGTTCTTGAAAGCTTCTGCGAATTCAGAGGAACAAGTGAAGAGGATTTAAATGTTGCAGGAGAGCTTATTACCAACATTTGCGGAGCTTTGGAAGTTCACGCTAACGTACAAAACGGAATGAGCGAAAAAGATGCTCTAAACTCTTTTGCCCAAAAAGTTTTAGGATCTATTGATAAGTAGTTTTTATCATTTAATATTCTACAAAAACACGAAAGAAAAGAACTGAGGTTTTCCTCAACACTATACTTCCCTATTCTTTAGCTTATTCTCTACTTTTTAACTGAAACAAAACTTCAGGGACTACCAAGTCTTATTGAAGCGATACTCAGCATTGAATGGTTAAAGAATATCCAATAAAATCCCGGTGAAATATCATCAGGATTTTTTGGGCTCAAAGTTTACATTAAACACTAATTACACTAATATTTTCGCACAAGTACCAACTGTAACAATAGTGTTATCTGTGATTAAAGCACTTTTTACAATCTCATTATCATTCCACTTCATTACTTTCAGAAATCGAAGATTCGACGTAACCAATTAAATTCTACAATAAATTGATATATACAGATCCTTTTAAATGCTAATTTCACCAACGTTCTTTTGCTCTAATAGTACGAAGGCTTTGATATTGAGTTTTAACCTATCCTTGTCAAGGTTTGTAATCTTGACAAGGATAATAGAATTGTACGTTTAACGTAATCAAAACAAAAATTAAGGATATTTTTTTTAATCTGCTCAATCCGCATAATCTGCGAGAGAAATAAAAGCAATCCACATCTCAGAAATAAAAAATCCTGATGAAAAAATCAACAGGACTATTATTTAAAGCTCAATAGATATTCAAATTAACTTCTTCTGCTCATCAGAATATTCAGAATATACCAGAATAAAAGCATAATAGAAGCAAAAAGCTGTAATGCCGCTCCTACATACTGATTGGTAGCATAAGAATCTTTCAGCTTGCTTGTCTGATACAAAATGGTTGCAGAAGCAAGAATTACCATCCCTACAGAGAACCATAGCCCAAGGTTAAAGCCAAAGGCCATTCCGCCAATGATTAATCCAATAGAAATAAATCCTCCGATAATGATGATATTTCTTAAAAAAGAAAAATCTCTCTTGGAAGTAAAAGCCACTGCAGAAATCCCTGCAAACATCGCAACCGTTAAAGTAGCCGCCTGGAAGATGATGTTAGCACCACCTGCAACATTAGTCGCTATATAAAGCAATGGTAGAAAAATAACCGCTTCCAATACAATATAAAACCCTAAACCAAGGTACTGAGTAGATTGACTTTGTGAAAGCGACCATTTAGAAGCTAAAATAGAAGCAAGCCAGAAAACCCCGATAATTAATAACCAGGTAAATCTTCCTTGAAACATCATCGCAATAACTTCTTTAGGAACGACCATCTGTAGAATAGTCTCTACTCCAATAAAGGCAAGAATTGATAATGCAACATGCAAATACGTCTTCTTGTAAAAATTCGCTTTCTCCACGTCTGTAGAATGGGCGACTAAAACATCTGTCATCATAGTTAATATTTTTTTTGATTATTCAAAATTTATTTATCCTTTTTAGCAGGCAACACCCCAAGAAGCTTTCCATCATCATCAAATACAGCACTTATCACTTCTTTTGAAGATGCGTCTCCGGCATATTTGTATTTAATATTGGAATGACTGATACCATCCATTGTTACATAATAGCCTACTTTTAAAATATCCAGCTTTTTATTGACGTCAATACCGTCCTTTACTTTATTAAGAACATCTTCTGTAACAATTTCTTTTACTTTATCAGCAAGAACTTCATTGGCCGCATTATAATCCGAAGACTTCAAAGCGGTGATAAACTTCTGAAAATTGTCATCGTAAAGATTAACCTTATCTTTACTTATGGTAGCCGGCTGTTCTTTCTTTTGATTATTTTCAACCTTCAGCCCTGTGACTTTCTGAGCAAACATCAACTGTGCACCTACAATAGCCAGACCTAAAAATATTTTCTTCATAATTATTTGTTTTATTATTTGGTGAAATAGGTCATGGAAGATACGAAAATCAGACCAGTTCCAAAAATTTCATTGTATCTACATTATCTGCATAGGTATCAAGGCCTGGATTTTGTGCCTCACCAAAGAAAATTGAGTTTAATCCCAACTCTTCTTTAGCTACTATACACTGAATATTTTCTTCATTTTCAGCAATAAAGTTTTTAACATCATCCAATGATTCATATCGGCTAAAATTAATTACAGAAAGGGGACTGAACAGTTTATCATCTTCTTTCAGCATTACAAAATTATTATCCCAGAATTTGTCCTGGTTCAAAAGATAAACCGCTCTGTTATAATCATAATTATTAGCATATTTATTATGAT
The DNA here is from genome assembly GCF_000829375.1 of Chryseobacterium sp. StRB126. Taxonomy (NCBI): domain Bacteria; kingdom Pseudomonadati; phylum Bacteroidota; class Flavobacteriia; order Flavobacteriales; family Weeksellaceae; genus Chryseobacterium; species Chryseobacterium sp. StRB126. The sequence goes on along the minus strand of NZ_AP014624.1, from coordinate 2,588,210 downwards.
TGATGATATCCTGGAATCCTAAGAAGCTTTCAAACAACCTGTCGATCACAAAATCCTGAGGAATGAAAATTCTCGTTACATTTCTGCATCCCAAACCGAAGTATTGGAAAATATCATTGGCCAACAATTGAAGCTCTGCCTCAGTTTCATCACCTTTTAAAACAGCAACAGAAGTTCTGTTTTTACGGATAATGCTTAAATGATTTTTAAAATAATACTCAAGATACCTTGCCGTATTATTACTTCCGGTAGCTATAACCGCATCAAAATTTGTTAATTTTTCTACAAATTCAAATTGAACCTGATCATTAGAAAACTCTTTCCATTTTTTTAATAAGAACGGAATCAGATATCTATCTTTAGAAGACAACTTCAATAAAGGAATGTGATTGCTTAGCACAACGGAAATTACGTCATGAAAGCCTACCAAAGGAATATTTCCTGCTAAAATCAATCCTACTCTCTTTGAAATTTTAGAGGTTGAATAATTTTGAAGCCAGTTTTTAATATTTTCCTCAGTAAGAAGATCTGCCCATTGTCGTAAAGCAAATTTCTGATTATCAATGGTAAACCATGGATTTTCTATTTCAGACTTCTTTAACAATAATTCAATATTTACATCATCTTCATTGTGATCCTCTGTTTTCTTCGCTAAAAACGCTTTTATATAATCACTTAATTTAATAAGTCCTAAAACTTGATTTTCGGTATTCATAATTACTTTAAAATTGGGGAATATTTTGTAATTTTGTGCAAATTTAAAAAAAATTAGCGATGGCTATTAAAATAACTGATGAATGCATTAATTGTGGGGCTTGTGAACCGGAATGTCCAAACAATGCAATATATGAAGGAGCTGTAGATTGGAAGGCTTCTGATGGAACCTCCCTTCAAGGGACTATTACAATGCCTTCAGGACTTACTGTGGATGCTGATGCAGCCCAGGAGCCTGTAAGTGATGATGTTTATTTCATTGTAACTGATAAATGTACAGAATGTAAAGGATTTCATGAAGAACCTCAATGTGCTGCAGTATGTCCGGTAGACTGCTGCGTACCAGACGAGGATCATGTAGAATCTGAAGAGACTCTGCTTAACAAAAAAGCATTCCTACACGGCGAATAAAAAAATTCCGTCTCATCATGTGTGAGGCGGCTTTTTTTAACCAAAAACCCAACAAACCAAAAAATTAAGCTAAAGGATTTCAATCCTTTACGCAACCAAAAAATAAAAATATGAACAAAAAGCACAACTTCAGCGCAGGGCCATGTATCTTACCACAAGAGGTATTTGAAAAATCAGCACAGGCAATCTTAGACTTTAACGGTATCGGATTATCTCTTCTTGAAATTTCGCACAGAAGTAAAGATTTCGTTGCAGTAATGGACGAAGCACGTGCAATTGTAAAGAGACTGATGAACCTTGGTGATGATTATGAGGTTCTTTATTTAGGAAGCGGAGCAAGCATGCAATTTGCCATGGTACCTTATAACCTTATGAAAGTAGGCGGAAAAGCAGCTTATCTGGATACAGGAACTTGGGCAGCAGGAGCCATTAAAGAAGCTAAAAAATTAGGAACGGTAGATGTAGTGGGTTCTTCAAAAGAAGAAAACTATTCTTTTATTCCTAAAAATTACACAGTAGGTTCGGAATATGATTATTTCCACTGTACTTCTAACAATACTATTTATGGAACTCAGATGAAATCATTCCCCGAAGTGGATACCCTGATGGTATGTGATATGAGTTCTGATATTTTCTCAAGACAACTGGATTTTTCGAAATTCGATTTAATCTATGCCGGAGCTCAGAAAAATATGGGACCTGCGGGCGTTACTCTAGTGGTCATCAAAAAAGAAATCCTTGGAAAAACAGGAAGAGAAAACATGCTGTCTATGCTTGATTATTCTCAGCATATTTCCAAAGAGTCTATGTACAATACCCCACCGGTATTCCCAATCTATGCATCTCTATTAACGCTACAACACCTTGAAAACAATGGAGGAATTGCTGCTGCAGAACAAAGAAACGAAGCTAAAGCCAAGCTTTTATATGATGAAATCGACAGCAACCCATTATTTGAAACGTTCTGTGTGAAAGAAGACCGCTCATTAATGAATGTTTCTTTCAAATTGACAGACGAAAGCAAAAAAGAAGAATTTGATAATGCATGGAAAGCAGCAGGCATCAGTGGGCTAAACGGGCATAGAAGTCTTGGCGGTTACAGAGCCAGCCTATACAATGCCTTACCTATTGAAAGTGTACAGGTATTGGTGGATGTAATGAAATCTATCAAATAATTTAAGCATTAAAAAATTCAAAGATTGAAAGATTTAAAAGCAGTTAATTTAAATTTATTAATTTGCGCCCCAGTTTTAAAATTTTGAAATATTTAAATCTTTCAATCTTTAAATCCAATAACACATGAAAGTTTTAGCAAACGATGGAATCTCAAAAGCAGGAGAACGGGCTTTAAAAGACGCCGGAATTGAAATTCTGGACAATAGAGTGGCTCAGGATCACGTTATTAATTTTATCAACGATAATAAGGTAGACGTTCTCCTTGTAAGAAGTGCAACAAAAGTAAGGCAAGACCTGATTGATGCATGTCCGGGGCTTAAAATCATAGGCCGTGGCGGCATTGGAATGGACAATATTGATGTTGAATATGCAAAAAGTAAGGGGATTAAAATAATCAATACTCCAACAGCATCTTCAAAATCCGTTGCAGAATTGGTTTTCGGACACTTCATTGCATTAGCCAGATTCCTTCATGAATCAAACAGACTGATGCCTTTGGAGGGGGAAACCCATTTCAATGCCATGAAAAAGTCATTCAGCAATGCTTATGAACTTTCAGGAAAAACGTTAGGAGTAATTGGCTTTGGAAGCATTGGCCAGGAAGTCGTGAAAATAGGAATCGCTTTAGGAATGAAGATTCAGGTTCTCACAAGAAGTCCAAAAACAGAAGTTCTTACGCTGAATTTTTTTGATGGGCAGTCGGTGAACTTTGAAATCACTTCCACCAATGATATGGACGCATTCCTTAAAGAATCAGACTTCATCAGCATCAATACTCCGAAAACGAATGAGTATATTATAGACAGTCCACAATTTGAAAAAATGAAAGATGGCGTCTATATTGTAAATACTGCAAGAGGTGGTGTAATGAACGAAGTGACGCTGATTGATTTTATTGATTCAGGAAAAGTAGCAGGAGCAGCATTGGACGTTTTTGAAAGCGAACCCAATCCGGAACTTCCATTACTAATGAATCCGGCTCTATCACTTTCTCCTCATGTAGGCGGAAATACGGTTGATGCGCAAGAGAAAATCGGTATCGAACTTGCAGAACAAATTATTAAGCTACAAAAAGAAACTATAAGATAAATATGCCTGTTTTTAAACCTTTCCGTGGAATAAGACCTCACCGAGATTTTGAGGCTACCTTCCCTACCCATCCACTGGATAATTTTACCCAGGAAGAAATTGCAGAAAAAGCGCAAGTTGAAAATACTTACATCAACATGATAAAACCTTATGTGGTAAGTAAATCTAAGGATGTAGATCGAAATCTGAGAAAGATCCGCTCCACATTTGAAGAACTTCTGGACGAAAAGAAACTCGTTCAGGATAATTCTGCCTATTATCTTTACGAACAAATATATCCTAACAAGCAAATTTTCAGAGGACTTTTAGGGCTTGCCAGTATTGAAGATTTCTGGAACGGAAAAATCAAAAGGCACGAAAGTACCATTCCTCAGAAAAAAGAAAAGCTGGCTCATTACCTTGAAAAAGTAAACCTTCAGGCTGAACCGGTACTGCTTACCTATCCTGCCAACTCAAAAATTGAGTTGCTGATGAACCATGAGGAAAAGAATGTTCCCATCTTCAATCACGTAGATACTATCGGAATCAGACATAAAATATGGAGAATAGACAACCGTTTGAAACTTCAGCAGTTTAAGGAAGTGATTGATCAGATCGATTCATTCTATATTGCAGACGGACACCATAGAATTGGCTCTACCGCATTAAACGCAAAGAAACATAAGGATAAAAACAAAAGACATAATGGTACAGAACAGTACAACTTTGTGTACAGCTTTATCGTTTCCAACCAATCCATAAAGATTCACGATTACAACAGAATTTTACATGATCTGAATGGTCTTTCCAATGAACAATTCTTAAAAGAGCTTGAAAATTATTTCTTAATTCACGAAAAAGGTGAAACACCATACTTCCCTTCTCAGAAATTCCACATTTCAATGTATCTGGATGGTAAGTTCTATTCCCTTCACGTAAAACACGATCTTCGTTCCAAAGAAATGTCTTTAGATAATCTGGATCACCATTTATTAGACAAATACATTTTCAAAGGTATTTTAAAAATAGAAGATCCGGACAGCTCTAATCTGATCTCTTATGTAAAAGGAACCTCCAATATTAACGGAATTAATATTTTGAAAGAAAAGGTAGACAGTGGAGAAGGAAAAGCAGGATTCGGAATTTATCCTGTAAGTTTTAATGATATGATCAAAATTTCAGACTTAAGACTGAGCATGCCTCCAAAATGTACATTCATTGAGCCAAAATTGATTACAGCACTATTAATGTACGATATGAAACCTTAATAAATTCCTATTTTTTTCCTATTTTTATCATCGGAAAAAGAAAGGTAAATAAAAAATGAAAAAAATATTCATTATACTTCCACTCTTTTTGAGTGGATTTTTATTTTCTCAAAAAAAAGTCCAGAAAAAACCTGCCGGTAGAACAGCCATTCCTGTAAAATTAAATTATCACGATGAATTCAAAAAGATCTCCGATGAGATCATGATCAATGGCAGGGCTTATGAAAATCTTGGAGAACTCACAAAAGGTATTGGGCCTCGTTTCAGCGCCACTCCCGGTTATGCTAAAGCAGTAGAATGGGCAGAAAAAAAGTTCAAGGAAATCGGCATTAATATGATCTGGAGACAGGAAGCCAAAGCTCCCGTTTGGATCAGAGGAAGAGAGTCTTTACAGATAAAGACAGAAAATGGAGACTGGAAAAACATCAGAATGCTTTCATTCGGAAACTCTGAAGGAACAGACGGAAAAGACCTGACAGGTGAAATTTTTTTAATTAATTCCACGTCAGAGCTGAATGCAATGTCCATAGGGCAACTAAAAGACAAAATAGTTTTCGTGAATGTTCCTATGGATCCAAAAATCATTAACACCAGTGATTCCTATTTACAGACTGCAAAATCTAAATTAATTTCCGCATCCGTCATTGCAAAAACAGGTGCAAAAGCATTAATCATAAGATCATTAACAACCGCTAATGATGATACTCCGCACGCCAAAATGATCTACTACGAACCGGATGATAAAGTAAAAATCCCGGCCTTATCAATAGGCGTAAGATCAGCAGATGAATTGGAAAAAATGCTGAAAAAGCAAAAAATAGCGGCTAAAATCAACATGACTGCCGAATCAAAAGCCAGCACTACAAACCCCAATATCATTGCTGAAATTCAGGGTAAAAAAGATTCTAAAGTAATTGTTTTAGGCGCTCAGCTTGATTCCTGGGATGTTGGGGAGGGAGCTATTGATGACGGAACCGGAGTTGCCCAGTGTATCGAAGTTTTAAGAACATTAAAAGCGCTTGGCTATGAAAATAATCACACCATCCGCGTAGTTTTGTACGCCAACAGTGAAAACGGAGGACAAGGCCGTGAAATGTATGCAGCTTATGTGAAAAAGAGAGAAGAAAAACACATATTCGCTTTAGGAACAGATGCAGGTGGTTATTCACCGCGAGGATTTTCTCTGGATATGTCACCTCAAAGAAGAAGATTGGTTTCCCCATGGAAAGAATATTTTCTTCCTTATGGTATTTATGATTTCGATCAGACAGACGCTATTCAGGATATCTCCCCTTTAAAAAAGCTGGATATTCCTTTAGCAGAACTTGTGGTAGATACCCAAAGATATTTCGACTACCACCATTCTGAACAGGACACTTTTGATAAAGTGAATAAAAGAGAACTTCTCCTTGGAGCGGTTGCCATAACACAAATGATTTTTATGGTTGATAAAAACTGGTAATATGAAAAAGACAATCACAATCTCATTATTAACTTTAGGAATCGTCTTCATATCAGGACAGACTAAAGAAGACTCTATACAATTCAACAAAATTTCCACAGAAATCCTAAATAACGGAAAAGGATATGATGAACTGCGGGAGCTCACTAAAAATATCGGTCACCGCTTAAGTGGCTCCGAAGCCTATGAAAAATCCGTACAATGGGCAGCACAAAAACTTCGTGATGCCGGAGCAGATAAAGTATGGCTTCAGGAAGTGATGATTCCGGTATGGGTAAGAGGAAAAGAATCCTTACATGTCAAAACATCCAACGGAAACTGGAAAAATATTAAAATGCTTTCTTTAGGTAATTCCGAAGGAACAAAAGGGAAAGATGTCTCAGGAGAGATCATCATGGTTAAATCCCTGGAAGAATATGATAAACTTCCTGCTGAAAAGGTAAAAGATAAGATTGTTTTCTTTAATTATCCTTTTAACCAGGGAAATGTACAGACTTTTATTTCCTATAGAGACGCTGGAGCCTACAGACGTACGGCAGCTTTTTTAACAGCTAAAAAAGGCGGTAAATTTGCTATTATCCGATCTCTTTCCTCAGCATGTGACGACGTTCCTCATACAGGAAATATGCGTTATGAAGAGAATATTGCTAAAATCCCGGCGGCAACAATTGGAAATACAACCGCAGATGAACTGGAAGCTTTATTAAAGAAACAGAAAGTTACTGCCAAACTTAATTCCAACTGTGGAATGAAAGGGGAAAAGCTCTCCCACTCCGTCATTGGAGAAATTACAGGCAAGAAAGACCAAAATGTAATTGTAGTAGGCGGACATCTCGACTCTTGGGATGTAGGTGAAGGCGCTCATGATGACGGTTCCGGAATTGTTCAGAGTATTGAAGTGTTAAGGACATTCAAAAAACTAGGACTCCAAAACAACCATACCATCAGAGCAGTCTGTTTTGCTAATGAAGAAAACGGAACTAAAGGCGGAAAACAATACGGGAAAACAGTAAAGGAGAACAATGAAAAACATCTTTTTGCCATAGAATCCGATGCCGGAGGCTTTTCTCCCCGCGGAATCTCTCTGGAAATGGATGATAACAAAAGAAACCAGATCAAAAGCTGGGTCAACTTATTTCTGCCTTATGGTGTTTATAACTTTGAAGGAAAATATTCAGGCTCGGATATTGCCCCATTGCATGAGATGGGCGTTCCAACAGCAGAACTTGTTCCAGAACCACAGCGCTATTTTGACATTCACCACACTGCAGAAGATACTTTTGAAAAAGTCAACCGAAGAGAGTTACTTCTAGGCTCCACGGTGATGACACAACTTATTTATATGATTGATAAAAATTGGTAACCATGAAAAAGATATTAGGAACCTCATTATTACTTTTTGGGATGGCTGTTTTTGGCCAAACTAAAGAAGATTCAATACAATTCAGCAAGATCTCTCTTGAAGTTTTAAATAACGGAAAAGGATACAGTGATCTGCGTGAACTTACTAAAAATATCGGCCATCGTTTAAGCGGCTCCGAAGCTTATGAAAAATCAGTACAATGGGCGGCACAGAAACTCCGTGATGCCGGAGCAGACAAAGTATGGCTTCAGGATGTGATGATCCCGGTTTGGGTAAGAGGAAAAGAATCTTTACACATCAAAACCTCCAACGGAAACTGGAAAAGCCTTAAAATGCTTTCTCTTGGAAATTCTGAAGGAACAGGTGGGAAAGATGTTTCAGGAGAAATCATCATGGTAAAATCTATGGATGAATACAATAAACTTTCTCCGGAACAGGTGAAGGATAAAATTTTATTCTTCAATTACGCTTTCAAGCAATCATTCATAGAAACTTTTAAAGGATATGGTGATGCATCCAAGTACAGAACAACAGCAGCCTCCTTAACTGCCAAAAAAGGCGGAAAATTTGCGATCATCCGTTCTCTTTCTTCAGCCTTTGATGATGTCCCTCATACAGGAGCTATGCGTTATGAAGAAAATGTTTCTAAAATCCCTGCTGTAGCCATAGGAAGCACCACTGCCGATGAGTTGGAAGCTTTATTAAAAAATCAGAAAATCTCGGCAAAACTTAATTCTAATTGCGGAATGAAAGGAGAAAAGCTCTCCCACTCCGTGATTGGTGAGATTACAGGCAAGAAAGACCAGAGCGTAATTGTAGTAGGCGGACACCTTGATTCTTGGGATGTAGGCGAAGGAGCTCATGATGATGGTGCCGGAATTGTTCAGAGCATTGAAGTTTTGAGAACATTCAAAAAATTAGGAATACAGAATAACCATACCATCAGAGTGGTGTGCTTCGCCAATGAAGAAAATGGTGTAAAAGGCGGTATCCAATATGGTAAGACAGTAAAAGAAACCAATGAAAAGCATCTCTTTGCTATAGAATCAGATGCCGGAGGTTTTGCGCCTAGAGGTATTGCTTTGGATATGGATGATGCTAAAAGGAAACAGATTCAAAGCTGGTCAAAATTATTCCTTCCTTACGGAGTGTATAACTTTGAAGAAAAATTCTCAGGAACAGATCTTTACCCACTTCATGACATGGGAGTCCCAGCTGCCGAGCTGATGCCGGATTCTCAACGCTACTTTGATATTCACCACACAGAAGAAGACACGTTTGAAAAAGTTAACCGAAGAGAGCTTTTATTAGGCTCTGTGGCCATGGCTCATATTATTTATATGATTGATAAAAACTGGTAGTAAAATACCAAATTTGATATAGAAACAACCCATTAAGTCTTATAAGATTTGATGGGTTTTTCTTTTTAACACAAATATTCGGACATTAGATATTTAATCTAAAAGTATGTATCCTGTGCTTAATTTGAGCAAGAAAATAATTCCCAAAATATCTTATGCCACCTGATTCCCAATTGACATCAAACTTATTACTCTCTTTAGTATAATAAGGTTTTGAAATTTTAGAATGATACATAGGTTCATTATCTTTAACCATCTTTAAATAATCAGGCTCTAAATTTGATTTCCTATAATATTGAATTTCTATTATCGTTTCTTTTTTATCTGCTTTGAAAATATACAAATTAACATCATACAAATCCTGATACTCACGGTCTAAAATCTCAATGGCCGAATCCAAAGAAAGTGTAATTTTAGATTTATTTACTTTATTCCGAACCTTCCTTTGTTCAAAAAAATTGGATCTCTCGGACTCATTGAAGTCAGACACTATAAAAACAAAATTAGAGGATATCTTATTCCAATAACTTATTATTGCCAATCGTTGAAGGTTAACAATACAAATCTTAATATTCTCTTTTAAATTTTCTTTATTCACTTTTCTAAAATTAGAACTTTTTACAATAAGAATTTTATAATATTTACAGTTGTTCAGATTCTTACAGAATGGCAAACTACATGCTAAAGTTTAGTGGAGCCATACAACTTCACCTTTGTCATTCCGCAGAATCTAAATAATGCTATTGAAGATGCTGTTGAGATTCTTTCAGAATGACAGAGACTCTGTTTATTTTTACCTCGCAGATTGAGCTGATTTGGCAGATTATATTTTTTTTAAAAAAATCTGCGTAATCTGTGAGATCTGCGGGAGGTTTTCTATGTGGAGATTCTTCCAGAATAACAAATTTTCGTATTCCTTCATTCAAAAATTCAATAGAAACAGGCTTTAGCCCGTTCATACTAAACATTAAATTCCATTGGCTTTAGCCTAAAGTATTCAATTTGTGCCATTTTTTTGTAATGCACCAGAACAACTGCAGAAAATCTGCAAAATTTGAATAATCTGCGAGAGGTTATTTCTAAAAAATATATAAAAATCTCCCTCCATCTTGTAAAAATCTATTATTTTTTTCAATTTTAAGAATTTTACAATGTAAATTAATTTTTCTTTGTTTAAGGAAATAAGCAACACAAACCACTGGGAAACAACAAAATAAAACAACTTAATTTCATCTGTTAATTGTAGAATTATCACTTTGGCATGAAATTAGCATGTCATTTTATGAGAAAAAATTAAAAAAACACTAAGGATGAGAAAAAAGGTTTTCTGTGGATTTTCAGTTTTCCACTGATTCAAAGTTCATATCTCGTATATGAATCCTTTTTTTTCTACGATGCCGTAAAAGATACGGGAACGTGATTGATTAACCCTCCGGTTGATTTTTCACAGCAGATTTATGCCCCGTATCTAACTGGTATCATCAATAAACCCGTGAGTCATTTATTGATTCAAAAATGATTATTTATCCCGGACTTTAGAGCCCGGTATCATAATATTGAATAAACGGCAAAGTTATCATGAACCTTAGCCCAGTAAAGAAGTATGCTTTCTTTATACCATGATAATTATACCTGTTTTATTCTCAGTTAATTAATGTATAACCCTTAAAATGTTAGTAATGATGAGAGCCTTTTTTGAAATGATTTTTAAGAGAAATGAAGATGCTGCAAAAATGCATATCTGGAGCCTGTTATTGGTCCTGAGTTTTGCTGCTTTTTCTGTACTGGTATATAGTTCAAAACCAAGCTTTAATAGCTTAATCGTATATCTTACCGCCTTTGCCGCTTATCTCGGCTTTAGTCTTGTATTCATCAGTTCCCTTGCAGGAACAGGGATGAAGAAAGGATCCGGTAGAAACATATAACTTTTATTTCACTCTTTTACTGAAAAACCGCCCTTTTTATTGAAGGGCGGTTTTTTTATATAGCGTGTTCTATAATTTCACAAGTTATTCTTTAAAGATATCTTTCATCATTTTCTCAAGGAATTGGGTAGTCTCCTCCTCTACCATTTTTTCAGATTTTGCTACTAGCTCTGCATGGAAAGGTTGACAACAGGCTTTAATTCCAAATCCGTCATCCGTTTTTACAAACTCCGGATGTAAGTTATGCTCTTTACAAACTTCGGCCTCTATTTCCTGTTTTATTAAATCGTAATTAAGATCAAACATATTTTCTAATTTTATTTCATTGGTAAGAGATAAAGATAGGAATAATTTATTTTCTTACAACATCCGTATTTTTACGGGACTTTCTACAGGAAACAAAAAAGCCACCCCTTTCAGGATGGCTTTCATATCTTAAAGATTCAATTATTTTACTTTTACAAGCTCAACATCGAAAACTAACCATGAGTTTGGTGGAATAACTCCTCCTGCCCCTCTTTCTCCGTAACCCATTGCTGGCGGGATTAATAAAGTAGCCGTTTCTCCTTCTTTCAATAATAGAATTCCTTCATCCCATCCTTTGATTACTCTTCCCATTCCGATTGGAATATCAATTGGCTCGTTTCTCTTGAATGAAGAATCGAATTCAGTTCCGTCTACTAATTTTCCTGCATAGTGTACAGAAACGTTATCACCTGCTTTTGGAGCTTTACCGTCAGCAGTTTTAGTGATTTTGTAGTAAAGACCTGATTCAGTTTTTTGCATTCCCGCTTTTAAGCTTTCAACCAATTTTTCCTGGTTTGCTTTGAACTCTTCTTCTTTTTTCTTCTTTTCAGCTTCTTCTTTAGCGATGAAAGCTTTATTGTTTTCGGCAATTTTAGCTTTTCCTTCGTTGAAAGTTTTAGCTGCATCGTAGTTTTTGTACTCGTCACCTTTACCGAAAATTGAAACTTTTTCTAAAACGATATCTGTCTTAGGCTTATCCTGAGCTCCTTTTTCAACATTAGCAATAGCATCAATAACATCGTTACCTTTTACAACTTTTCCAAAGATTGTGTGTCTTCCGTCTAACCAAGGTGTAGCTACTTCAGTAATGAAGAACTGAGAACCGTTTGTGTTTGGTCCGGAGTTCGCCATAGAAAGAATACCTTTTCCAGTGTGTTTAAGGTCGTTTCTTTCATCTTCGAATTTATATCCAGGATCTCCCATTCCTGTCCCCTGAGGATCACCTCCTTGGATCATGAAATCTTTGATTACTCTGTGGAAAATAGTTCCGTCATAGTAAGGAACTCCCTTAGCCTTAGCTTTGTTATCGATTTTCCCTTCTGCAAGACCGATAAAGTTGGCTACAGTTACTGGTGCTTTTTTGTCCTCAAACTTTACAATTAAGTTACCTTTTGTAGTTTGAAGATTGGCATAAAGTCCGTCATTAAGACCTTCGTAAGTTTCTTTGTCTACGTTCATTTTTTTATAAATTGGGGTACAACTCATCAGCGAAACACTTGCCGCTGCCAGAATTATATTCTTGTTAAACAATTTCATGTATTATAAAGCTTTTAATTTTATGATTAATGGTATATCGTTGTCTATTTTCTTTTCATCTCCAAAAGTTCCATAAGCCAAAGAAGACGGCACCAAAAGCGTCACTTCCTCTCCATCATGTATAAAACGCAAAGCATTTTCCACCGCTTTCAATTCATCAAAATGTCCAAACTTGGCATCTCTTCTTTCAAAAGGCTGATCATAGATTTTAGTCTGGTCAAAATCATACAATTCATAGGAATAAGAAATCAGTGTATTATCTGCTCTTCTTTCTCTACGATCAAAACCATCTGCCGTAACCCAATAATTAAGCTGCGTAGGATAAAACTTTATGTTTTGTCCATTCATCCAATCCTGAATCTGACCTCTCTCGATGGTATTCAGATTTTTCATTCTGTTTTTAGAAACATCCAAATCTTTCTGGCTTAAAACCCCACCTACAGGCGGGTGTGCCGTCTGGGCATTTCTGTTACAACTCAACAGACTTATAGCTGATATGAAGAATATTTTTTTCATAAACTTTTGCGAAAATACACATTTCGTGAATCAATTACAAAACTTGATGGAGAAATGTATCAATGTATTAATTCGGTAATATAAAAATAATGTCTAAAATAATATTTAAACCCTTACAGCAATTCAATATTCTAGTGGTTTACAATAAAAAAACCGGGAAAAACTCCCGGCTTATTATAATGTATTTAAATACTATTAAGCTGTTTCAAGTACATGATCTACAACCACTCTCCATCCGAATGGATCTTCAGAAAGGTTGGTTTGAAGATCTACTAAATCTTTCTTAAGGATTGCAGCATAGCTTTCTTCGTCTGATAATCTTGGAAGTGTTAATTTCTCTCCTTGATATCCTAAAGCCTGGAACTGAGTCGTTACTACTGCAGTACCTACTCCCCATACTTCTTTAAGTTCTCCATTTTTCAAAGCTTCAATGACTGTTTTTACAGCAATTGGTTCAACTTTTACTTCAATTCCTCTTTTCTTAGCCAACTGAAGGAAGCTGTCTCTTGTCACTCCGTCAAGGATTTTTTCAGATGTTGGTGGTGTATAGATTGTATCATTAATTCTTACAAATACGTTCATAGTACCACTTTCTTCAAAATACTCATGAGTTGCATCATCAGTCCAGATGATTTGCTCATACCCTTCTTCAATAGCTAATTGAGTTGGGTAGAAAGAAGCTGCATAATTACCAGCTGCTTTAGCTGAACCTACTCCTCCGTTTGCTGCTCTTGAATAATGGTCTGAGATTTTTACAGATACAGGCTCTGAATAATAGCTCTTTGCTGGTGTTGCTACAATAGCAAACATATATTTTTCAGAAACTCTTGCTTTTAAAGCTTCTTCTGTTGCGAAAATCAATGGTCTGATATATAAAGACATTCCTTCTCCTTGAGGGATCCAGTCTCTGTCGATATCTACTAATGCTTTTAATCCGTCTAAAAACATTTCTTTAGTTACCTCCGGCATTGCAAGACGCTTTGCAGACTTGTTGATACGTTCAAAATTCTTTTCAGGCCTGAAAAGGAAAACCTGCCCATCTTTGTCTTTATAGGCTTTCATACCTTCAAAACAAGCTTGTCCATAGTTTACTCCCATCATAGCAGGTGTAAATGGTATTGGACCGTAAGGAACTAATTTCACATCCCCCCATTTTCCGTTTTCGTACTCACATATAATCATATGATCTATGAAGGTTCCACCAAATGAAAAATTGTTAGGGTCAAATGTAGAAATTCTGGAGTTTTCAGTTTTTTGAATTATCATTTTTTAAAATTTTTACGATGTTCTACAAATTTAACATAATTTTCTAAATATAAAAATTTTAGAGTAAATTTGACAAAAAAATAGCTTGAAAAGAGAGATTAAGACCACAAACGACGGAAGCAAAACATTGTTTATCAGTAACTTAAACGAAAACTACCATTCTCATCACGGGGCTCTTCAGGAAGCAGAACACGTGTTTATCAAAAATGGACTAAATCTAATTAATAATTGCGAAATTAATATTTTAGAACTAGGTTTTGGAACAGGTTTGAATGTTTTAGTAACAATTAATGAATATTTAAAAACTGACAAAAATCATGTCATCAATTATTTTTCGCTGGAAAAATATCCCATAAATGAATCAGAAGTTAAGGATTTAGCCTACTTTGAACATTTTGATAACCCTGAATTCAAAAATATTTATCAGAAAATTCATCTGGCAGAGTGGGAAAAATCAGTTGAAATCATTAGTGGATTCAACCTTAAAAAGATAGAATGTGACTTTTTTGACTTGAAGAACATTAATCTGCCTGAAATCAACCTTGTCTATTTCGATTGTTTCGGAGCAAGAGTACAGCCGGATCTCTGGGAAAAACCACTATTTGAATTGGTAGCTGACAAAATGGCCATTAACGGATTATTAACAACCTACTCCTCCAAAGGGAGCGTAAGAAGAATTCTTCAGGAGCTCAACTTTCAGGTAGAGAAAAAACAAGGACCTCCTGGTAAAAGAGAAATGATTAATGCTGTTAAGCTATAACAGAGTAAAAACAACCAAACATTTTTTTTCGGCCTTGTATCCCCATACGCCTCACAAAAATTTATTACCTTAGCTATACAAAATATTATACATTATATATATGATAGACAAGATCAACATTAGAGTGTATGGCTGTGCAGTAAAAGATAAGAAAGTACTCACGTTATTTGAGGAATATGCCGGCGAACCTTTAATGAAATTTCCAGGTGGTGGATTGGAGTATGGTGAAGGAACATTGGAATGCCTGCATCGTGAATTTGATGAAGAGCTGAATGTAAAAGTAGATATCATAGAGCACTTCTACACACAGGAAAACTTTCTGGTTTCCCGTTTCAAAGAAAATGAACAACTTCTTACTATATATTATATCGTAAATATTGTTGATGAGAAAGAGTTCCTTATTTTGGATCCATGTATTGAAAAAACAGAATGGATAGATATTAACAGACTGGATAATCCTTTTCCACTTCCTATAGACAAAATCGTATTCGATAAATTAAAAGAAAAATTCCTGTAAGCTCACTTACAGGAATTTATTTTATTATTTCTTTACTTTAAAATCGCTAGCTCCCGGATAAGGTTTCAAATACCCTGAATTCCAGTTAGACTGTAGTAGAGATTCCACAAATTCATCTGTCCTGTTTTTATGGGGATCATATCGTTCTTTCAAATCAATATCAGCCATCTTCCCTTTCAGATTCCACCAGAAGGCGCTAAATCCACCTCTTAGCTCTTTAATGATCTCATATACATTTTTACCGGTTGCTCTGTTCATCAGTTTTGCAAAAACCTGCCCTTCAGTAGTGGTAAGATCTCTCAATTGCTTTTCATATTGATCGGCAAGCATATTCTGCCTTTCTCTTACAAACTTTCTTTTGGCTTTATTATCCAGATCATTCATATCTAGCTGGATGTCTCTGTACTGTTGCAACGCAGTTACAAATAACGGATACACCCTGTATAACTTCTTATTTAAGAAATAATAGTAATTTTTATCCAACTGGTTATTAAACCTCGGTTTATTCACTAAAACCAATTCATCCATTACTACTACAGGCTCTCCGTTAACTTCATAGATCTTAACTTTCTGCTGTTCGTCGTAATAATACTTATTACCAAATTCATCTACCTTCAAAGATTCAGCAGGGTATTGATTCAATGGTTTGGCTACCACAGTATCTTTCTGTCCAAAAACGCTGACTCCAAAAAAGAACATAAAAAGACAGATAATCTTACTAAAATTCATTATTTTTACACTTATAAGAACAAAAATTAAACGCAAAAATCATTCCTTTTTATGAAATTTGAAAAGAAATCTTTAAAATTTTTAGAGAAATATTTAAACACTTCATCTCCAACTGGATACGAACACAAAGGACAAGAGGTTTGGATGGACTATATCAGACCCTATGTAGACAAGATTGAAGTGGATCATTACGGAACATGCTACGGCATCATCAATCCTGAAGCAGAATTTAAAGTAGTGATTGAAGCGCATGCAGATGAAATCTCGTGGTATGTAAACTATATTACGGATGATGGATTGATTTATGTAATCAGAAACGGAGGGTCAGACCAGACTATTGCTCCATCGAAAATAGTACATATTCACGGAGAAAACGGAATTATAAAAGGGGTATTCGGATGGCCGGCAATCCATACAAGATCCAATCAAAATGAGCCTACTCCAAAAATCGAAAATATCTTCATCGACTGTGGAGCTACTACCAAACAAGAAGTAGAAGACATGGGAATCTTTGTTGGATGTATGATTACTTATCCTGATGAGTTCTTCGAAATGAATGACAGATACTTTGTCTGCAGAGCTCTTGACAACAGAATCGGAGGTTTTATGATTGCTGAAGTAGCAAGACTTTTAAAGGAAAATAAAAAATCCATTCCGTTTGGTCTTTACATCACCAATTCAGTACAGGAAGAAGTTGGTTTATACGGAGCAGATATGATTGCCGATACCATCAAACCCAATATTGCCATTGTAACTGATGTAACCCATGATACCACTACTCCAATGATCGAAAAGAAAAAAGAAGGAGACCAAAAATGTGGTGCCGGGCCAGTAGTATTCTTTGCTCCAAGTGTTCACCATACCATCCGAGAATTGATTATCGACACTGCAAAAACAAAGAAAATTCCTTATCAGAGAGCAGCAGCAAGCAGAGCTACAGGAACAGATACTGATGCTTTCGCTCACTCTAACGGTGGTGTACCAAGTGCTTTAATTTCCTTACCTTTGCGCTATATGCATACAACAGTAGAAATGGTATCTAAAGAAGACGTAGCCAATGTCATTAAATTGATCTACGAAACTGTTCTGAAGATTAAACCGGAAATGAAACTGAAGTATCATTAAAGACACTAGATAACAGATATCAGACACTAGACTATAACAACAGTACTCTAAATCTGATATCTGATGTCTAATATCTGAAATCTAAGTAAAAGTATAAAAAGTAAAAATGAAAACGAAGCTTATTGCTCCATCCCTTTTATCTGCAGACTTTGGGAATCTGCAAAGAGATATTGAAATGCTGAACAGATCTCAGGCAGATTGGTTCCACATTGATGTAATGGACGGGAGATTTGTCCCTAACATTTCATTTGGTTTTCCGGTAATGAAAACCGTTCAGCAGCATGCTAAAAAATTCGTGGATGTTCACTTAATGATTGTGGAGCCTGAAAAATATGTTGATGAATTCATCAACCATGGCGCTGACCTTATTTCTGTACACTATGAAGCATGTACTCACCTTCACAGAACCATTCACCATATTCAGAGTAAAGGAGCAAAAGCAGGTGTTGTTTTGAATCCGTCTACTCCTGTTTTAATGCTTGAAGACATTATTGCAGATGTGGATCTTGTATTATTAATGAGTGTAAATCCAGGATTTGGAGGACAGAAATTCATTGAAAACACGTATAAAAAGATTGCTGAAACAAAAGACCTTATCTTAAGCAACAACTCTACTGCTCTTATTGAGATAGACGGGGGAGTAAACCTTGATAATGCTTCTAAACTTTTCGAAGCAGGAGCAGATGTTTTGGTTGCCGGAAACGCAGTATTCTCTGCGGAAAGCCCGGAAAGAACCATTGAACTTTTAAAAATCTAAAAAGATATCAGTTTAAATACACAAAAGGCAGCTCTATTCGAGCTGCCTTTTTCAATTTGAATTTGAGTCGCCTTGGTTATTAATTTTTTTTCAAAATTCTGTAATGTTTAAATTCCTTCTTACTAACAATACAAAGATCTGTATAAAATTAATTACAGTCAATCCGTAGAAATACGGAATTTTAATCTGAGTATTTCCACCTATAGTAAAAAATTTATCTATAAGTCCTTATGCCAGATACAGGCACAAACCGCTAGTGTTATACTGATTACCGAAAAAGCAGTTCTTATATTGTTCAGAAAATTCCATCTGTTTTCAAAACTATCACGCATTTGTTTAATAGCTTCAACTGTAGAGCCTGAAATATCAAATCCATCAAGCTGGTCATTCATTGGAACATTTCCAACCACTGTAACCCCGAAAACACCTATCAGATAAGCTAATGTAGCCAATAAAAGAAAAATAAAGACCGGTTGTTCTCCCCGTAAGAAGAAAGTAGATACAGGAAGAAGTATAGCCGTTCCCATAAAGCTCATAAAAAAGACAGGGTTCAGAATTTCACGGTTAATATTCTGCATAGCCTTCAGATATTCAGCATCAGACAATTTTCCAAGCCCTAGAACTACAGAACACGAATAGGCATAAAAAAGTCCGGCTATAAGCGCTGTAAGTACAGCTGTGATGATTAATAATACAGTTGTCATTTTCATATAATTGGGTTTGTGGTTACTAGAGGGATGCCATTTAGTAGGGATTCCATTTTTTAATGATATTCTGAGCGGTAAGAATCATCTCCGGATCCCAGTTTTTTGTTTTAAAATAATGGAATTCATGACTTTTGATTGATGCAGGTCCGGCATTCTCAAACAACAATTTCGTCAACAATGTTTGTTCTTCATGAAGAATCATATCTTCCAAAGGATTTTCTGAAAATCGGATTTCTTTTTTAGTCCAGAGATCTTTATTTTGAGTTCCAGCACCTGATGAATCAATTATTTTTTTGATTTGTGTAAAATCATCCAGAAAACTCTCCTTTTTTTCTACTGCATCAAGTGTATTACCGAGCCTTTCAATAATAATATATTCCAGGTTCTTACATTGAGATAACACCGAAGGCAATACAGACAGAATATCTTCAGGAACTGCATCATCGTGCGTGTCTCTCCGTATCAGTTTCTTACCATATACACTTTCCTGCCAGCTGCCACCTGACAGATGAATTTCCTTCACCTTATCCAAGGGATATAATTTGATGATCTCCTGCATTTCAACTCCGAAATTACAGGACTGACAGTAGATATTGTGAAGATCAAGAATCAGGAATCCATTGGTATCTTCTGTTAGTTTATTAAGAAATATTCCCTGTTCCATTACATCATCCAATGAGAATGAGAAGGCAAGATTTTCTATTCCGACAGGAACCTGTACAGCATCCTGTAATCTGTAAAGTCTGTCTTTTCCGATCTCTAGTGTTTTAGAGTGCAGGGAAACCGGTAATGGTACACCCTGATGAAAATTTTCGGTATTCATAAAACCGAAATGCTCCGTAATATGATTATAGTTTCTTTTACGAAATTCTTCTTTTAATTTTTTTAGCCAAATCTCCTGTCTTTCAGTCCAGCGGGCATCAAATAAAGAATAATAAACCCCATGACCAATCAAACGATTATTTTCAGAGTAAAAGTGAAGCAGCTCACTCAACCAATCCGGTTCTTCTGTATTGTAGAAGGTATCAAATGACCATTCAAGCACTTCAACCGAATTGCTTTGCAATAAAGGCAAAACCGCAGAAACAAATTCCGCTTCTGCCATCATGGATAATCCTAACAGTGGCTTTCCCATACTCTAACCCATCCCACAAGCCGGACAAGAGAAACGACTAAGCACAACAGTGTCTTTCTTAGCAACAGCTTTGGGTGTAGTTGGTTTAGGTTTTTCTGGACTTTCTGAAGCCGGAGCTACTTTTTTAACTTTCTTCACAGGCTTTTTTGTTTTGGCAGCAGGTTTTGTCGTCTGAGCAGAAACTCCTACCGCTAATAAACTAGCCATTAATAATGCTGGAATTTTCATAATACTTTTTAGAAGAATTTTACAATAAACGTTCCATTTATAAAAATACAACAATTAGAAACGTCTTAATAACAATTATTGAGTAAATACTAGAAACTATTTTATAGTATACTATTTTCTTTATTTATATTTAATGGTAAAATAAATCTATACATGAAGAACAGTCTGATTAAAGCCTTTTTCCTTGGATTGATATTATCTGCCCATAGTATCGATGCACAGGCTCAAACAGTTGACAACAGTAAAAAAATGGAGTGGTTTAAAAATGCAAAACTGGGTATTTTTATTCATTGGGGAATCTACTCTGTTAACGGAATCTCCGAATCCTGGTCATTCTTCAATAATTATATTAATCACGAAAATTATATGAAACAGCTGAATGGTTTTTCAGCTACAAAATACCAGCCGGAGCAATGGGTGAATCTCATTAAAGAATCCGGAGCAAAATACGCTGTCATTACTACAAAACATCATGACGGAGTTTCACTATGGAACTCAAAGGCAGAAAAAGCAATAAGCATTCCTCAAAACTCCCTTGCAAAAAAAGATATTTTAAGTCCTTTTGTTTCTGCACTTCAAAAATCAGGATTAAAAACAGGACTTTATTTCTCATTGCCGGATTGGAGTCATCCGTATTATGACATCAATACCCGGACGAAAAAACGTTACGAAATAAAAAATGAACCGATACGTTGGCAGAATTTTATCAGCTATTATCAAAGTCAGCTTAATGAACTCTCCTCACAATATTCCCCGGATCTTCTTTGGTTCGATGGAGACTGGGAACACACTTCTGAGGAATGGAAATCTTCTCAAACCTTAGATTTACTCAAAAAATACAATCCTAATATCATCATCAACTCAAGACTCAACAATCATGGAGATTATGATACTCCAGAACAGGGTATTCCGATAATTCCGCCACAAAATCCATATTGGGAACTTTGCTATACCATGAATGATTCCTGGGGGTATCAGCCCTATGACAAAAGTTATAAGACCCCCAATATGATTGTAAGAACTTTGGTAGATGTGATTAGCATGGGTGGAAATCTTTTACTTGATATCGGCCCAAAATCAGACGGCACCATTCCGGAAGAACAGATTGAGATTCTTAAAAACCTTGGACGTTGGACATCCAAAAACCAACATGCCATTTATGAAACAACCCGCGGAATTCCTTTTGATAATTACAAAGGGAAATCATCTTTGTCACCCTCTAAAAAATCTTTATTTCTTTACCTAGATGAAGCCAAAAACTTTACAAAGATCTATGGATTGGTAACAAAACCTCTTTCAGCAAAAATCGTTGGAGATCCATCCGCTGTTGTTACCATAGATCATAATGCTGAAAAAACACTTACTTTGAGTTTCTCTAATGTAAAATTTGATAAAGATGTTACCGTAGCAGAAATTACTTTTGAGAATCCGCCTATATTTCTTAAAGATCTTAAGAAGAAGGGACATCCTCTTACCGAAATGCTGGAAATTAAAAACACTCAGGAAGCAGTGTATGATATAGCGAATGCTCTGAATTATGGCAATAATTTAGGGACATATAATGGACTGACCAATGATGGCCTTGACATGAAAATTAAGAAAACTCCTAAAACAAATATGGAAACCCTGCAATGGATAAGCAAACATGCAGAAGCTTTATTTGAGACAGGGAAAGGATTACCAGAAGGACATTTCTCAGGAATGAGCGCTTTATCAAAAGACAAACAGACTCTTTATCTTTTTGTGGAAGGAACCCCTACCGGTCCTATTGCTCTAAAAGGAATAAAAAATAACATAGCCAGGATAAGAGTCGTAGGCGATGGCAGTATGCTTACTCATACTATTTACAATAAGCTGTACTGGAGTGACCGACCGGGAATTATTTACATTGATATCCCAAAAGAAAGACTGGACAAACAGATAACTGTCATAGCAGTTTTGTTGAATAAACCTATTGAGCTGTACAAAGAAAATATGGGAGCCATTGAAAACAATCTTTAATACATCCCGAAATAAGAATTCGCATAAAAAACAAAATCCGGAGAAAATTCTCTCCGGATTTTTTATTTTGTAAGAAATTTTCTTAGAAAATCTCTCTTCCTGAAAAATGGAACTGAGCTTCGATTAATGCATTCTCGTCAGAATCTGAACCGTGAACAGCATTTTCTCCAATGCTTCTAGCAAACATTTTTCTGATTGTACCTTCTGCTGCATCTGCAGGATTAGTAGAACCAATTAATGTTCTGAAATCTTCAACTGCATTGTCTTTTTCTAAAACTGCAGCTACGATAGGACCAGAACTCATGAACTCTACTAATTCACCATAAAATGGTCTTTCAGCGTGTACTTCATAGAATTTTTTTGCATCAGCAACTGTAAGCTGAGTTAATTTTAAAGCTTTGATTTTAAAACCTCCTTCAGCAATCTTACCCAATATTGCACCGATATGTCCGTCAGCAACTGCATCAGGCTTAATCATAGTGAATGTAATGTTAGACATAAATGTATATTTTTTTAATGGTGCAAAATTACAAAAAATATCTTTGATTTTTATTTTAATTTTTTTTTAACATAAAAATAACTTTTATTAAGAAATGATGAACCAAACTTTGGCACAGTAATTGTTAATTCTATTACGATTCTCATGTTTAATTTGAGTTTTCATGGTTATTAGTTTTTACCCAGCTTCGGCTGGGTTTTTTATTGACAATAAGTTCATGTTTTCTTTATCAATTTGATAAAATCAAAAACTATATAAAAGTATATTAATATAGTATTGCTTCTATTTCAATCAATGAAATAATTGACATTTTCTTAATATCTTCTTATTTTCATAAATTCTGATATAAAAAAGTGGAGTTATATAATAAATTCACCGTGACAAAAAGTGGAGTTATTCTAAAATTCCATTATTTTTCATCTCAAAAAATGATGGAAGTAAATTTCTGAAATTATTTTTTTCAATTTTTTTCAAAAAATTTTCCACCTGGGATCAAAATGAGATAGGAAGAATTATTTACTAACAGAAAAGTCTAACAGGTTTATTTTCTATCAAATTATATCTATAAAAAAACACCTCCATATTTATGATATGAAGGTATTTTTTATCGATAAAAATTTTTACAATTATTTTTGAGCAGCTTCTTCCGCTTCATCCATCAGCTTTATGTAAGTCGCGTAACGGGAATGCTGAATTTCTCCTGTTTCAAGAGCATCTATCACAGCACATTTTGGTTCATTGATGTGAAGACAATTGTGGAACTTACATTCTTCTCTCTTTTTGAATATTTCCGGGAAATAATGCTGTACCTCTTCCTTTTCAATATCAATCATCGCAAATTCACGAACACCGGGAGTATCAATAACATTTCCGCCAAAATGCCAGAAATACATCTGTGCAAAGGTTGTGGTATGCTTCCCTTTTAAATGGGTATCTGAAATTTCAGAAGTTTTTAAGTTCAATCCAGGTTGCAATGCATTCACCAATGTAGATTTCCCACATCCTGAATGCCCGAAAAATACGGAAGTTTTATCTTTCAGCATTTCCTGAAGCTGATCTAGATTCAGTTTTGAATACGATGAAATTTCCAAAGTATCATATCCTATTTCCTGATAAATGAACTCGACATCTTTAACAATTTCAATTTCCTCCTCATGGAGAACGTCAATCTTATTGAAAAGAATTAAGGGTGTAATATTGTAAGCTTCACAGCATGCCAGAAATCTATCCAGAAAACCTAATGAGGTTTCCGGGTGTTTCAAAGTAAAAATAAAGCATGCAAGATCAATATTGGAGGCAATAATATGGGCTTCTTTTGAAAGGTTAACAGATTTTCTGATCAGGTAATTCCTGCGTGATTCAATTTTCGTAATCCAAGCAATATCATCCTGTTCAAGCTGAAACTCTACAAAATCTCCTACAGCAAGCGGATTGGTAAGTCTTGTTTTAATCAATTTGAATTTTCCCCTGATCCTGGCTTCGAAAATTTTATTTGTTTCCAATTCCAAAACCTGGTACCAACTGCCTGTAGATTTAATGATTTTTCCTTTCATAGATAATATGGTGCAAATATAAGGAATTAGGGCTTAGGGTTTAGAATATAGGTGAAAACAAATGTTTCAATACCCTGAATTCTTTTTCCCAAAGCCCTACTCCTATTATCTTATGTCTGATATTTAGTTCTTATCAATCATGATATTGTTCTGTACCTCAATAGATTCTTCGTGAATCGCTTTGAATACCTTCTCGATAAAGTCCTGAGACATTCCTGTCTCTTTTGCTTTTTGAGTCGCGTATTCTGTTATTACTTTCCAACGTTCCGGCTGGAAGATCGCAATATCGTTTTCCTTTTTCAGTTTCCCGATTTTTTCTGAGATTTTCATCCTTTGAGAAAGAAGCTCAATTAACTGGAAATCAAGATCAGAGATCAGGGTTCTGTGTCTACCCATTTCTCCTTCGAAACCAGCAAGATTTGTACTTCTTACTTTTAAGTTTCCGATCAATTCTGCCAATACTTCAGGTGTAATCTGCTGTGAAGCATCACTCCATGCTTCATCAGGGTTAGAATGAGTTTCGATAATGGCTCCTTGGTAACCAACATTAAGCGCTTCCTGAGTAATATCTGCCAATCCTGTTCTGTTTCCACAGATGTGAGATGGGTCAATTAACATTGGAATATCAGGGAACTGGCTTTTGAAATCAAGAGCAATCTGCCAGTTAGGATTATTCCTGTATTTTGTTTTTTGGTATGTTGAAAATCCTCTGTGAATTACACCAAGGTTTTTAATATCCTGGCCTAAAAGTCTTTCTAAAGCACCAATCCATAAAGCAAGATCCGGATTTACGGGGTTTTTAACAAATACAGGCTTATCTGTTCCTCTTAAAGCCATTGCAATTTCCTGTACTGTGAATGGGTTTACTGTAGATCGTGCTCCAATCCAAAGAACATCTACATCAGCTTCTAATGCTGCAAATACGTGATGTGCATTAGCTACTTCAGTTGCTGTTTTGAAACCGTATTCTTCCTTTACTTTTTTTAGCCAATTCAAACCAATCACTCCTACTCCTTCAAACCCATTAGGTTTAGTACGAGGCTTCCAGATTCCTGCACGGAATACCGATACCTGAGCATTTGATTCTTTGATTCTTCTGGCAGTTTCAAGCATCTGAGCCTCGCTTTCAGCGCTACATGGTCCTGCAATCATTAACGGCTGTGTAAGCCCACTAATCCACTCGTTTTTTAAATCTTTTAAATTCATATTCTAAATTTTATTGTTTTTATATTTTTTGTTAAGTTCACAGCAATAGCCCTTTGATTATAAAATTTAATTTATAATTCTTTTCAAAAAATGCCGTTCAAAATTGTTTAAAGGAATCAGGAAAATGAAAGGGCTCTACTTCTCCTGTATTTTTTGGAAAGAAATTTTGTTAACAGTACCAATAAAATCGGTAATACGTTCTAAAATTTCTATAATAAGAAGCAGAAAAGCCAAAATAACCGCTAAAATAATTAGCGGGTGCAAAGAAAGACAGATATGTATTAGATAATTTTTCCATTTTGTTCTGGAAATGTCTTTGTTTTAGCGTTTCTTACTATAATTTGTTTTTGTCGAAAAGTTATTTCTCGCAGAAAACTTTGACAAATATATAAAAATTATGTCAAATCAAACTTCATTAAATCATCAAGATCTTTCAAAATCGGATTTTTTTCTATGAATTTTTCGTAAATTTTTCTTTTGGTTACTACTTCAATCTTCAGATTTTCAATGTCTCGCACGTATTCTACTTCAATAGAATAATTTTGAACTTTTCTTCTGAAATGATTAAAAAATTCTCCACTTATTTTATCAAATTCCACTTTTGCCGAGTCGGAAGGGAACAAAACTTTAATCTTACTCTCCTCTGTTTTCTCCAGCTTAAAGGTTTTCACTGCATTAAAAACAAAATTATTTTTTATCTGCAGCTGTTTAAGCATAATTTTCCATTCTGCCTGAAGGTCTGTATCTGTAAAATGGTTTTTGGGCAGATTATCGGCTCTCACCACAACATCTTCTGCTACCTCAGTTTTTTCTTCTTTATTTAGAAAAGAATTGATACTGAAACCTGAAGAAACTCCTGGTCTTGATAAGGGTTTTGAGGTTTTGCTAATGACAGCAGCCTTAACGCTTTCAGTCTGAATATTTTGTTCCGTTTTAACGGGCTCTTTTTTCTCCTGAACTTTTTCAGGGATTTTCACTTCCTGCTTCTCACTGAGAAACGGAGCCAGTATCAGGAATTTTTTTTTTTGTAACGTCTGAATTAGCAGTCAGCGAAGCCAATTGCATTAATGCAATCTCAACAGTAAGTCTTGGGTTCTTGGAATTTTTGTAATTAATATCTGCATGATTACAGATTTCAATCCCGTCAATAAGTAGCTGTGCACTCCATTTCTTGCCTTGCTCTACAAACTTAGATTTTGTTTTCTCTCCTACTTCAATCAAATCTATGGTTGAAGCGTTTTGAGCCATCATTAAATCTCTGAAATGATTACCAAGTCCGGCAACAAATATATGAGGATCAAAACCTTTTTTAACAATATCATTAAAAGCAGAAAGAACTTCAGGAATTTTGTTTTCCTTGGCAAGATCCACAATATTCAGATATTGATCGTAATCCAGAATATTTAGTACTTCAGCAGCTTTTGCCAACGTAATATTTCTCTGAGAGAATGTAGAAAGCCTGTCGAAGATAGAAAGAGCGTCTCTTAAAGCACCATCAGCTTTCTGAGCAATCAGGTACAAGGCGTCATCCTCGTACTGGATGTTTTCTTTTTGAGCTATATTTCTAAGGTGTCCCTGAATGTCATCAATAGTGATTCTTTTAAAATCATAAATCTGGCAACGGGATAGAATGGTTGGAATAATTTTATGCTTTTCCGTAGTAGCCAAAATGAAAATGGCATGAGCCGGTGGCTCTTCCAAAGTCTTAAGAAAAGCATTGAAGGCTGCAGAAGACAGCATATGAACCTCGTCTATGATATATACTTTGTATTTACCAACCTGAGGAGCAAAGCGTACCTGATCTATCAGTTCTCTGATATCATCTACAGAGTTATTGGATGCTGCATCCAACTCATAGATATTATAAGCAAAGCCATCTTCTGAAACAGAGCCATCTTTCTCGTTGATTTTTCTTGCTAAAATCCTGGCACAAGTAGTTTTACCTACACCACGAGGACCGCAGAAAAGCAACGCCTGAGCAAGTTGACTCTCTTCAATTGCATGTTCTAAAGTATCCGTAATATGGGATTGTCCTACCACTGTGTCAAACTCTTGAGGACGATACTTTCTTGCAGATACTATAAAATTTTCCATTGGTCAAAAATAAGAAATATAGTTTTAATTTGAAAATTAAAAGTTTTCAAATTATCCACAAAAACTTATTTTTGGTCCAATCAGAAAACTTTCAATTATCATTTTTTTGTATTGTAGTAATGATCTATAATCTCAACGATTACTTTTTTAACTTCATCCCTTCCTTCATCAGTTCTCATATCAATACCACAGAATTCTGTCCCGTTGTATGCAGGGAATAGGTTCAGATAGTAAACTCCTGCTGCTATTAAAGCTAACATTGCTCTAACGTTTGTAGCATTTTCTCCAAAATAAGGATCTGTTACATTTTCAAATAGATTAGCAGCTACATCTTCTCTTTGTTTGAGGATATTTTTAAGGATTGGTTTACTTTCAGAAAGTTCCCAAAGAATAATTTTCTGGAGCTCTTTGTTTTTTTTCAGATTATCAAACTGTGTAAGAATACCCTGAGTTAAAGCTTCTTTGCCTTTACCGATATGAATTTCTTCTTCAATATTCGGGCTGAATTTACTCCAATAATCCTGAGACTTGATGTATTCGTCAATAAGTTTATCAGTACTTCCAAAGTACTCATAGATAAGCTTTTTATCAAAACCTGCTACTGCAGCAATCTTACTTACTTTCAGACCGGAATAGCCTTTTACTCTCAAAATTTTACCTACTGCTGCCAGCAGTTTTTGTTTGGTTTTTTCTTTGTCCCTAATTGGGCCCTGCACTACTTTTCTAGGCATAATTTATTATTTTTTTGCAATATGCATTTTTTTATTAATATCATCAAAGACATTAAGTGTTTTGTCGAGATGTTCTTTCTGGTGTCTTGCCGTTACACTCATTCTGATACGAGCATCTTTTCTTGCCACAGCCGGATACATAATAGGATTTGTATATACTCCGTTTTCAAGCAATATCCTTCCTATATCCCACATTTTACTTTGATCTCCAATTTTCACAGGAATAATCGCCGAACAGGTAATTCCGGTATCTAAACCTAAATCATTCAGTCCTTTTTTAAAATAATTAATATTATCCCAGAGTTTCTGTTGCCAGAATGGTTCTTCATCAATCAAATCAATTGCTTTCAAAATTCCGAAGGAAGATGGTGGAGGCGTCACTGAGAAAATATGCTGACGAGACTGGAACTTAAGAAATGATGCAATTTTTTTATTTGCAATCACATATCCTCCCAGGTTACCGAAAGTCTTGCTGAATGTTCCTGTCATAAAATCTACTTTATCAAATAAGGCATCATCTTCTAGAGCTCCTCTACCGGTTTCTCCCAAAACCCCCACTCCATGTGCGTCATCTACCATCAGATAAGCATTATATTTTTTCACAAGATCACAAATTTCCTTAGCGCGTGAAGTGTCCCCTTCCTGAGAGTAAACTCCATCCACGATAACAAGCTTTGTACGGTACGTATTTTCACATACCTTCAAAATGTGTTCCAAAGCCTCCAAATTATTGTGAGGAAATGTCTTTTTATTTGTAAAAGCACATCCTTCATGCACACTGGCGTGTACTCCCATATCTAAAATCGCAATATCTTCCTTCTGCATCAGAATCTGTAAAGTAGCACTATTAGCCGTATAGCCGGAAGTAAAAAGCACTACTTCATCTTCATTCCTTCCAAAAAATTCTGCAATTTTTTTTTCTATTGCATTATGATAATCAAAATATCCTCCAATAAGAGGTGAGGCTCCTGTACCTGTACCATATTTTTCGATCCCATCAATAGCAGCCTGTTTTACTTTCGGGTGCTGCGTTAACCCTAAGTAATCGCTTGTCACAAAACTTACATACTGTTTATTCTGGTTAGCAATATCAATGTTTAATATTGCATCGGTTCCTGAAGTATTTTTCAGTCTGTAATTCATGTGACCTCTAGATTTCATCTCATCTAGAAATTCATAAAAATAATTTGCTCTTTGAGAAATATCAAAATCAGGGATATTCTCAAAATCTTTAAATGTTGCTGTTGCAAAGTCAATATTCATCCTAAGTTATTTAGTGGTGTTCTGTATAACAAATATATAACTATAAACAAGGTATCATAAGATCAATGTGATTAAAAAAATATTAAAGGCACATCAGTTTCATACCAATTTAATTATATATCAGCCGTTTTATCAATTTTTGATTTAATTAATTTTCTAGATTTAAATTTAATAAAAAAAAGAAAGCCATAAAGAAATATAAATAAAGAAATCACAAAAAGACATCCCATATAATACAACTATCTCATTTATAAAAGATTATTTTTTCAATGTTTTTTTAAAATTGAAAACATTCATTTCAGAAACCATACTGATAACTACACTTTTTATATTTAATCACAAAATAAAGAAATAAATTGTATAAAACCATACTATCTATCAGGTTTTTTGGAAGAAATTAAACTTATCCTCCTGAGGCCTTTCTGAAAACTCCGGGTGTTTCGCCTGTCATTTTTTTGAAGAATTTTGAAAAATTTGAGGGATCATACGTAAATATACGGGCAATTTCTGCGACAGAATATTCTGAATCTGTAAGCATTTGTTTAGCTTGCCTGATAATTGCATCATCATAAAAGTAACAGGGATGTTGTCCTGTTTCTTTTTTTATGGTATCGGTAAGGTGCTTGTGAGAGACAGCTAGCTTTCCAGCAATTTCATTTACCTCCATAAATTCAGACACATCTCCTGAAATCACTTGCTGGATATGATTTTCTAAAAAATTAAAATACTGATGGGTAATTTCTTCGCTTCTTTTCATCTTGTTTTTTTCTTATAATTAATTAAAATTATAAAAATAAAAATACAAATTAAAATCCGTATGGTGAACTTTTCGGGAAAGTATAAAAAAACAATAACTCTACTTTTTTTAATATTTTAAAAATTGATGAATCTCTAATGTTGCATTTGGATTTAATCAGATTCTGATTTCATGAGAAAAAAAACAAAAGATCTCCTGCAGAGACCTTTATTTTTTGAGCTAAATCGTTTGTGTTCTTAGAATCTTTATTAGAGTAAACAATCTCTATTCATCACGATGGGAACTGTTTGCAAAAGTAGGCATACTGCCATATCCGGTCAAAAAAAAACTATAGAATAAACATCATATTTTTGTAAAACTTTTACTACAAAAACCTAATAGCCAAAGACTATCCACAATAAATTACGCCAGATAGAAAAAAACATCAGTCAACAAACTTTATCTTATTGTGTTTCAATAACAACAGATAATAACTCATCCTCTTAGCCCTCGTTTCTATAATATTAAAAAATGTTCAGATTCTATAGAAAATGAATTTTAAAAAAACAAAAACAGGTTCATTATAACCGATTTCGTAAAATAAATTATCACCTGGCGTAGAAATACTACTACAAAAAAGCCGACTAATATCAGCATTAGCGTCGACAAATGCCGACAAAACTCATATTAAAACAAATCAAAACATGCTAATTTATCTGTATAATTTCATTATTTTTACACCATCAAACAAAACCATTTTAACACTTCAAAACACAGAGACAAAAAACTAATGACAAAAATTTATTTCCAATCGTTCTTATCTATTAAAAAAACTTCGACTTGTACAAAAACTATTATTAACCGTTTTTTGCTTTAGCAGGAAACACAGATCAGTTTTACATGAGAGTTTGGGCATTGTTTTTTACTTGCTTATATTTCAACATCTACGGACAACACTATACTTCTACCTGGTATAATATTGACAATGGACTTCCACAAAGCAGTGCAAAGGCCATTGTTAAGGACAAGTATGGCTTTATCTGGATCTCTACAGAAAATGGTCTTGTACGGTATGACGGAAGTTCCTTTATTACTTTCAACAATTTTAAAATAAATAATCTTCACTTTGGTGAATTTATTGGTGACCCATCTCAGGACAGCATTACAGTACTTAATGACTTCCAGGAAAGCAAGGTCATTATTAAAAACAGATTTCCCACGTTGACACAGCTTCACAGCAGTGACAAGATCACTTTTACAACGGGGAATGAATGGGTGCACCGGGTTGCAAATAATATCCTAGCCTGTAATTTTTACAATGACATCCAGTACTTTGTAAGGCTTAAAAATTCAACCTATAATTTTACCCAAAACAACCTCATCATTTATAAGGATCATAAAGGGAATGAAATAAAAATATCCATTCCTTTTTCTAATAAGGATCTTAACAACATGTTTGTATTCAATGAAGTTCTTTTTATTAATGACATCAGGAATAGAAAGACTTATTCTATTGATAACGGGAAAGTTTCCATTCATGATGAACCGAATCTTTTTAATGACCCTAATACGAGGATTTATTGGCAGCAGATTACCAATCAAACTTTTGTTATCAATCACAATGATATTTACATTGTAGTAGGCAATCCAAAGAAACCTTCTCTTAAATTTTTAGTAAAATACAACGAAATAGGAAGCCACTCCTATTGCTCTATGTTTTATGGATGGAAATTCAACAAGCTTTACCTTGGAACCCTGAATAATGGTTTAAATGTTCTGAAACTCTCCGACTTCTATGTAGCCAAGAAAAAAGAGGACTTCTCCAACAATGTTTACTATGCTTCCCTACCCTTCAGTAAGAATACAATCATTGCAGAAGACGGGACGGAATTCGGGAGAGACGGAATTGTGAAGAGGTATCCTTTTGGTGATAATAACAACTATCTTATGATGTATGATAAAGCTGGAAATATATTGATCCGGAAAAGAAGCTACATTATTAAGTTTTACAAAAATTCTGGTTATAAAAGGAAGGATTCTAGTTTTATAAAACAGGGATTTCAGGCTTTCTTACAGAGTGGAAGCCTTTATGGAACTTCATTTTCAGGTTCATCAAAAAGCCAGCTTCATATCTTTAGAGAAGATACATTCACAAAACCGGATTATACTTATGAGTTTAATAGTTTTGTCAATACTTTCTTTCAGTACAATAAAAATGAGATTCTGGTAGGTAATAGTGATGGTTTGTATTCTATAGTGTTGGGAAGCAAAACCATTACGCCCGTTCACAAAAATATTCATGTTAAAAGTATTATCAGAACAAAAGATAATCTGATTTGGGTGATGACCAACGAGAGTGGTTTCTATCTTCTCAGAGACAGAAAGCTCATTAAAATGCCGACTGACAGAAATAACAATCTTATGTCTGCTCATTATATTCTGGAGGATAGAAATGGATTTTACTGGATATCTTCTAATAACGGACTTTTCAAGGTTCCGAAAAAACAGCTGCTGCAGTATGCACAGGATGGGAATAAACCCGTTTATTATTACCGTTTCACTAAAAGAGATGGATTCCTGACTAATGAATTCAACGGTAGTTCACAGCCTAACGCTTACGCACTGGAAAATGGTGACTTTGTGTTTCCTTCGATGGATGGATTTGTATTTTTTAATCCGGACAGCGTCAAAACTTTCTATCCAGACAAAAATAAAATCTATATAGAAAGGGTAAGGATTGGAAATTCTGATCCTCAATACTTCCATCATGCTCTTGATCTTCAAAACGATTATAAAACCGCGGAAATTTTTATTGATGTACCTTATTTTTCCAATCCGGAAAATCTTTATTTAGAGGCTAAAATTTCTGGAAAGGAAAACTCTGAATGGGAACCCATCACCACCGGAAAGGAACTGAAATATACCATTAGTAACCTTGCTCCGGGGGATTATACGCTGAGTGTAAGAATGCTGGTTTCGCCGGAGGGAAAATTTGTGCAAAAGTCTATCCGTTTCAAAATTCAACCCCTTTTTTATCAGACATTATTGTTCCGCGTTACTGCTTCTATCATCATTTTGCTAGTCATCATTATGATTGTTCAGCTGATGACTAATTTTTTAAGAATAAAAAACAAAGTATTAAAGCAGATTGTTCACAATAAGAATTCGGAGTTAAAGGAGACGTCACTTAATCTTGAAGTAGTAAAAAGTGATTTGCGAAAGGAAACTGAATACCAGAAAAAATTGGTAGAGACCATCAGTCATGATATTACCACACCTATCAGATTTATCGCAATGCTTTCGCAGAAACTTCATGAATCTGATGATTTGGAACTTCAGAAAAAATATTTTGACAGTATTTATAAGTCTTCTGAACAACTTTATCAGTTTACTCTGAATTTAAAAGAATATACCGAACTTTACAAGGCTGAGAATATTTTTGAAGAAGAAGAATATCCGGTTAACAGGATTTTGGAAATCAAGAAAAGACTTTTCTGTGAAATTGCAAAAGAGAGAGGAACAACCATCATCAATATAGTGGGAAACAATGTATATTCTCATGTTAATGAAAGTATACTAACTGCTATTATCCATAATATCCTTGATAACGCGGTGAAAAACACTTTTGATGGAGAAATACACCTTAATGCAGTCGAAATTAATCAAAAAGTCACCATAACCATCTCTGATACGGGAACAGGAATGCCGGATGAACAGATTAACATGTACATGAATTTATTCAGAAATCCTAAACTGGAGACCCCAAGTTTTAAAGGAAAAGGCCTTGGCCTGCACATGGTTATTCATTTGGTGAAAAAAATAAATGCTGAAATCAGTTTCAGGCATAACCAACCACAGGGAACAATTGTGGAATTAATGCTCAAAAAAAACTAATTTACTATGAATGAAAGAATCTTAATTGCTGATGATCACTATGTAGTCAGAGCAGGCACCGCATTGGTCCTGGAAACCGGCTTTCCAGAACTGAAAATAGATTTTGCAGAAAACTACGGGCAGGTGAAGAATATGCTGGAATCCCATGATTACAGCCTTATTATTTTAGATATTGATATGCCCGGAACTCAATATAAAAAGATGATCTCTGAGCTTAAAGCTATACAGAGTGATATTAAAATCCTTGTGTTTTCAGGATATGACAAAGATGTAGCAATACAATATATCCGGGAAGGTGCTGAGGGCTATCTGAACAAGCAAAGCAGTGAGGAAGAAATTAAAAATGCAGTACGAACCGTTATTGAGAAAGGATACTTCTACCCTGCAGAGCTTATTGGGCTTATCATTCAAAATAAAAAAAGTAATCCTTCTGAAAAGCTGTCATCCAGGGAATATGAAATCTTTAAGCTATTAGCAGACGGAAACGGAAACCTTGAAATTGCCAACAGGCTCAACATTCAAATGTCAACGGTAAGTACCTACAAAAAAAGGATATTTCAGAAGCTTGATGTAGCCAATATTGCAGAGCTAATTAAGGTATATGAAATGATGCACTGATGTTGATAAGATGTCAGGAAATATGAAGCTGGAAGAAGGAAGTTATCAAGTCTTTAAGAACAAGAGAAAATATCATTGTATGAACTGAAGAGAGCTCATGATTAAATTTTCATGGATTTCAAATAATTCTCTCTTTCCAGCTGCCCTGCTCTATCATCAGCTTCTATCGCAGTAATTGAAATAATGATTTTTACATTAAAAAAATAATCAGGAAATTTACAGAATCATATTTTCTGTGAAACCGCTGCATTGTAACGGCAAAAAATCATGAATCCATTGGAAAAAGCAGATCAGGGAAGCCAACGTTTCCGATATATAAAACTTTGTATTTTTTTTTCCGGGCTGTCGGTATTCGCACAGCTTTATCTTTTTCAGCCAATGCTACCAATGGCCGCGGAACATTTTAATGTATCTGTTGGAGACACTTCTCTATTGGTTTCATCATCTACTATCGGAATGGCATTGGGGTTATTGTTCTTCGCTTTTAAAGCAGACAGTTATTCAAGGAAAGGATTGATGACTTTTTCATTGATTTCTTCTGCCTTATTAACCATTATTTCAACATGGATCCCAAGCCTTAGTATTTTGATTGCTATCGGTATTTTTAAAGGATTTGTGGTTTCCGGGGTTTCTGCGGTTGCTCTTGCCTATCTTACAGAAGAAGTAAGTGCTGCGGTTATAGGTACTGCCATCAGTATGTACCTTAGTGGAAATACCATTGGTGGAATGAGTGGAAGAATTCTGGCTACAATTCTGGCCGGAGAATTTGGCTGGCGTAATGCAGTTCTGGTAATCGGAATAGAAAGTCTTATTCTGGGGGCTATATTCTGGAAGCTTTTTCCTGAATCCAAATTTTTCAATCCACAGAAAACAGATTATCACCTTAAGGTAAAACAAATGAAGTTTTTCCTAACTCATCCCTATATGTTTCGGTTGTATCTTATAGCAGCCCTTGTGATGGGAGTTTTTGTGAGTGTTTACAATTATCTTACCTTCAGACTCGAGGCTCAGCCATTTTCATTAAGTCATTTTATCATCGCTTTTATATTCCTGATGTATATCTTCGGAGTTTTCGGGACTATGGCTGTTGGGAGACTTTCCAAAAGAATTACGGCAAATACTATTCTGAAAGGTTCTATCCTCAGTATGCTTATCGGCACTTTATTATTACTGTCTGAGAACATTTATATCCTCATTTTTGGCCTTGGATTATTTACTTTTTCGTTTTTTGCAGCCCACACCATGGCCAGTCAGATGACTGCATTGTATGCCAAACGAGGCAAATCTTCAGCAACATCTATTTACTGGCTCTTCTATTACTTTGGATCGAGTGTTCTGGGAAGTGGCACCGGATATCTTCTCCACTCCTATTCCTGGAACGTTTTCATTGCTTTTCTGGTTATTTCTGTAGTAACAGCACTTCTTCTTGCAACAGCCAATACTTCTCCCAACGGCAAAAAAAATTGATACCCTCCGCACACCTCATTCAATTTTGTAGGGAAAACAAAATGAAATCGCTATACTCTTTTATTTTAACATATTTTTAATTTCTTCTATTAAAATTTAACCTAATCTTCACAAAAACACCGTCTTACAGCATAATGCAAGGCATAATATTTGATGCATATAAAGGACCATATCATCCACTAAAATTCAAAATATTATGAACGTAGCAGATCTTAAAATCAAAAACTTAGTCGAGTACAAAAATCAGATTTATACGATCACTGAGATTTTTCAGAATGTAGAACAGGCTTATTTTGTTAAAATTGAAAATGACATTCACGGTATTTCGGTTCCGGCAGATTCTATCAGGCCTATTAAAATAACAGAAGAATGGCTTGAGAAATTAGGGTTTTCAAAAACGTACAGTTCAGACCAAAGTATCAGATATGAAAGGCCTGAAACATTTATAAAATATGACATCGACCTGAGTTCCAGAAAAATAATGGAAGGGTTGAAAATTTATGGTAATGCCATCAAATGTAGATATATCCACGAGTTTCAGAACATTTTCTCGTGCTTATTTGGGAAAGAACCGACATTGCATTTTGGCTACCTGAAGACAGAATCATAATTAAATAGTTCTTAATTATCAAAAACCACAGTTTAGCAATATAAACTGTGGTTTTCTTTTTATGAAGATAAGCAACTCATAACGAGCAATAAGTAATTTAGAATTAGGGAAAGTAAGATCATTATTGAAGAAAGCTTGCCCTTCGATATATTTTAAAAATCCGAAAATTTCACCATACATAAATCATTCATTTCGTGCATATTTGTATTCATCTAATACTTCAATTAATATAAAAAAAACACCTGACATGATTGTAAAAATTATTAATTTCATTCTTATCCTTACTGCTGTTTTTATGGGTTTTAAACAGGGAATTGCCATGTTTTCGGGAAAACCTGAAATGACTGCTCTATTTGGAAAATGGGGCTTTGATAAAACCGGACTTATGATTAACGGAGCGGTTACCATTCTTGCTTCCATCCTGATACTATTTCCCAAAACATTTGTCTGGGGAAACTTTTTGATGGCTGCAGGTATTTTGCTGATTATTTGTTTTCATCTTATGGATAAAGATTTTAAAGGAGTGTTGATAGAGCTCCCTTTCCTTTTTCTTAATCTGCTGATTATTTATCTGCAACATCCTCTTAAAAATTAACTTTGATATGAAATATTCCAATTTTGCAATAGTATTAGTTACAGGACTTTCATGTACAGCCTGTGGCCAGCAAACAGTCAAAGAAAAAGAAACCTCAACAATAACATCAAAAAAACAACAGACAATGGATTTATCAAAAATAACAGATCCTCAGGTAAAACAGGCTATAGAAGCTCTTCAGACAGGAGATCAAAGCTGGTACACCTTCTTCACTGAAAATCCGACCATGACAGATGATGGTAATAAAGTGGATTTTAAATCATTTTTTGCCAATGCCCTCGGCAAAGAGATGTTCCTCAGTATAGACCGTGTTGAAAATGACAGTAAGGAGATTCATGGAAATTTTAAAGCGGGACAATGGGGAACGTTTCCTGTGTTCTTCAGATTTCATAAGAATACTGAAGGAAAGTTTGACCGATTGGATATTGGGCAGGATAAATAAAAGAGACTGTTTGACTAGTGACTAGTCTTAAATATAAAAGGCGGCCTCGCTTTGAGGCCGCCTTTAAGCACGTATCTAAAAATCAATTGTGCTTTAATACTAATGAAGATTGCTTTTTTAGCTTTTAAAAACTACTTTGTTAGCGAGTTTTAAAGTATAAGCATTTTTGTTTTTTGTCAGTAAATACTGTCCTTTTTTATAAGCCACTGCTTTTTTAGAAGCAATTTTATCAAGCACTAAGCTTCCATCGGATGAAGGCAGGAATAATTCTGCTTTTTTTCCATCTTCGCTAAGAATTACTGCAGCATTAGAAGTATAAGATTTTTTATTATCCACTTCTTTCAGTTGTATCTTTTCTTCAAAAAGTCTTACACAGTCATTCTTTATCACAGAGAATGTATATCCTGCGGATCCTTTACAACCGTGTTTGTCAGAATCAGCACCTTTGGGAGTAAGTTGTGCCGAAACTCCTGAAGCGAACATTACAACTGCCATTGCGGTAATAAATTGTTTTACATTTTTCATATATGTTTAATTTAATTGAATGAATTTACTTATTTTTTCTCACATTTATTTTAGTTGTGAATTAAATCTTCTTTATAATAATTTACCCACATTTTTTCATCTCAATTTCCCCATAATAAAGAGGGGCTCATCTTTGTGTTTTTAGAATCTTTACTATTTTTTTAGGTTTTAATTTTTTGCCCCTCTTTTGGTTTTGCAAATTTTAAAAACTTATTAAAAATAATCACAATTTCATCATACTACATTCATACCACATTTGCTCTTAATACCATAAATAAAGGCTTTTATCGATAAATATCTATAAAAAACAATACCTTAAAACAGACCCACAAAAATGAAGAAATTTAAAAAGTTTTATTTTTGACATCAGTTTAAAGTTATAAAAATGGAAGGCTGAAGCTGGAAGTTATTGTGGTCTTATGATCACCGAATGTAATCAGAAAACAGCTTTTAAAAAGGGAAACATGGATATAACAGAAGTTAAGATAATACCCACGGGAAAAAGAGATTACTGGACTTATTTCTGAGTAATCTCTTTAACACTAAGATTTTTAAAACCCTATTCAATCACTATAAAAGAAAATATAGGGTAATTTGTAATTACTAAGTAATAAAAAACAGGAAAAAAGCACAAATATTGGCAAATATTCAACTACCACATATATACGACATTACTTACAGCCACCTGTGGTTTAGCAATTTTAAAATTACATCAATGGCTATTGTCTTTTCGTTTTCAGGAAAAATGCTTCTTGTTTCGGCTTTGGTTTTATAAAGAATCAAAGAAAATAAACAGTTCCTGTTCAGTAGGGACATTAAGTTTTTTTCGCAATCTGTGTTTTTTCTGCTGTACAGATTTGTGTTGAATAAAGGTATATTCGGCAATTTCTTTTGAAGTGAAATTAAGTTTTATCATGGCACAAAATGCCAGTTCTGAAGCTCCAAGTCTTGGATTGATCTCCAGAAGCCTCGGACAAAACTCAGGATAGATTTCCTGAAATCTTGTCAAAAATGTAGAATCATTTCCTTTTGCCAGTCCTACCAATTCATCAAAAGAGTCATTAATTCTACTTTTCAGAGAAAGGGCTTCACTTTTGAATTCGTTTTTCTTTTGTCTTAATGCTCTGTTATGTCTATAAAGTAAGATAAAAATAACCAGTGATAAAATAACAATAAAGCCGATATAAAAGTAAATTTTCTTCCGAGCTCCATTAGATTCTTCGTCTTTATCACTCAACATATGGTCTATAGAAATATTGATCGCTTCATTCTGAATATTTTCCAGCGCTGTTTTTTCTTCTGTATATTTTTTCATGGCCTCTTCTTCCTTCTTAGGCTCATTCAGCATCTTATACGTTTTGGCTATAGATTCATAGACTCCGGGTATATTATATAATCTGTTGGTCTTACTGTAGTAATCCAATGCCTGATTATAATATTCCAATGCCGTTTTATAATCCTCCTGCTCAAAATAGTAGTCTCCATAAGTAAGATCCACAAATGCACTCTGAACATTCACCTTACCTGTATTGAAAATTTTTTCTGAAGCTTTCTGAAGATAGATCAGGGCGGAATCTTTTCTTTTGGTGTAATTCAGATGATGTTTGGCCAAAAGTGTATTCAACAGAACTCCCTGCCCGTCAATCCTTTTTCCTTTCTGTAAATAAATGTACGCTGAATCTGCCTTATTCACTTTATACAGAAAATCAGCCCTGTTAGCATAAAGTCTGTACAGGTAAAATTTTCTTTTTTCCTGATCTGGAATATTTTTAAGATAATATAACCCTTTTGTATTCAGATCCAAGGCACTTTTATAAAGCCCTATTACTCCATTCAGCTGAGCACGTTCCTGATAAAGCCTTGCTTTTAAAACAGGACTATTAACCTCCTTAAGTTCTTTTTCAGCAAGGAAAAGATAAGATAGTCCTCTTTTATAATTTCCGATGGTTGATGAAATATTGGAAATATTGATATAGCAAAGGATAATCCCTTCCTTGTAGTTTTTTTCTTCTGCCAGATTCAGATAATCTTTATTAAGGCGGACAAGACTTTCGTAATCACCC
This sequence comes from Chryseobacterium sp. StRB126, assembly GCF_000829375.1. Classification (NCBI taxonomy): domain Bacteria; kingdom Pseudomonadati; phylum Bacteroidota; class Flavobacteriia; order Flavobacteriales; family Weeksellaceae; genus Chryseobacterium; species Chryseobacterium sp. StRB126. Next base: position 2,547,862 of record NZ_AP014624.1, on the reverse strand, counting down.
TGAATACGAAGCGATTCTGTTTTCTTCAACAGAATATCGTCAAACTTTTGATGCGAAAATGCTCCCTGGCTATAAGCTGATCCGGCAAAGCAAAGCAAGAATAAAAGGAGAAGATTATATGAATAAAATATTCTGTTTAATTGAGGAGGGAACATGTTTTTAATTAATTAAAGATAATAATTGTGAAATTTTAAATCATTTATACATTCAGCATAAATATTTGATTGCTAATAAATTCTGTTCATTCTAGGTTTTGCTATTGCATTACAAATAGTATTCCAAATTTATTGAAGAGTTTCACTTTGATGTGAAAAAAAAATTACAAATAGTCTTTTAAAACAGAGAGAAAATATCTTAGCTATTCAGCCTAAAAAAGAAGCTGTCCACCATCAACATAACTCACTGATATTCTTTAAAATATAATATTTCTTTTATCCTTTTAATTCTACAAACCATTCTTCATATACATCCTGCGCTGTTTTTGTCTTATGCCCAGTAAAAGTTTTATCATAGCAGAAATCACTATTAAATTTATCGGTTTTAGGATGATATGATAGCTTCAACATGACCGGAACTTCTCGCCCTTCATTTTCAAATAGCTCTTCTATACTTTTTAAAACCTGATTGCCTTTACTGAGCATCCCAAAAGCTTTTTCATGGCTGATATCATACTGCATATCAGACACTTCATTCACTTTATGAGATTTCACCAAATATCCATTGATTTCATAAAATACTTTATAAAAATAACCGGATTCTATTAATCCAATAATATAAACGGCATCTACTTCTTCTGAATTATTATTGACAAATTCAAAACCTGTTTCAACCAGTTCTGCAAGATATTTTTGAAATTCGTTATCAAAATGGCTCATATTTCGATGATTTTCAATTACATCAGTTAAGATAGCAAAATTTCAGCATTCAATCTTCAGTCTCAGTACTTATTATTCTTGACAATTGCTATAATATTTATGTAAATTTGGACATTATCTTCCTGCCAGTACACAAAGCAGACGATTTCACCACTTCATTATGGATACAGATCTTATTATTTCGCAGCTGATAGACCATTTTCAGGAAATCGTCCCTTTAAAAGAGGAGGAAATTGATTTTGTAACTCAAAAACTGGAATTTATTCAGCTTAAAAAGAAAGATTATCTGCTTCGCGAAGGACAAATTTCAAGACATATGCGCTTCATTGCCCGGGGAAGTCTGTATGCTTATCATATTGATGAAAAAGGTAAAGAAAATATCACTCAGCTTGGCATTGAAAACTGGTGGATCAATGATCTTTACAATTATCTGAGTGAGCTGCCTTCAAGAATGTTTATTCAGGCTAATGAAGATGCTATGATCATTCAGATCAGTAAAACCAACCTTGAACTGTTATACAAAGAAATCCCTGCCATCTCCGAATTCTGGCGTCTGAAAATGCAATCTGCATACGTTACTTTACAGGAAAGAACGTTTGAACTTTCAAGAGTGGATGCTTACACCAAATACAAAAACTTCGTAACAGCTTACCGCAATATCGAACAGCGTTTTCCTCAATACATGATTGCTTCCTATCTGGGAATAACAGTAGAATACTTAAGTTATTTAAGAAAAAAACACCTGTATGGCGTTTCTTAAGATATCTTAAGTTTATTCCGTTCGTGCCTGAATAATTTTGCTCTCAGAAATTTAATGAGTGCAATATGAAGGCAAAAATAATCGCCATAACAGCTCTTGCATCAGCCTCTCTAAGCCTGAATGCACAGAAAATAAACTACGCCCCGGATCTTGTGTTAGGACACCGCTCCTATAGCTATATGCACCATGTCAATTATTATTTTAATGATCGGCTGAAGCTCAACAATCTCACTTTATTTGATACAGAATATACCAAAGACAAGGAAAACATCTTCTTTATACGAAATACCCTTGCTTACAATCTTACCAAAAGATTCAGCATCAATGCTGCATTAGGAATGAAAAACCCGGGAGCATTTTTCAGTGCTTATGTACAATACCGGATTGCGAAACCTGCTTACTCCTTTTCCTACTCTATCGGAACAACTTACCAAAAAGGATTTTCTCTTGAACAATCTGTATCATTTGAATATACCCCTTATCTGCAGGAGAACCTGCAGGGGTATTTCAGTGTTTTAGTCATTGGGAATATAGATGGTAGCGGATATCCTAGAGGGTTACAGTTTATACGTCTGGGAGTAAAACAGGATAAAATAATGTATGGAGCGGCTTCCAACTTCGATCAGTTCAACAACGCAAAAAAGACCCTTGAAAACATTGGGGCATTTGTAAAATATAATTTTTAAATAATAATATAACCTGAGTTCTGGATAAGACATTTCTATTTTTAGTAAGGAAGTAAGAAAGCCTGGAGCTGGGAGAGGGAAGTGAGTTGAGATCAAAAAAAGCACTTACAACCCTGTAATGTATTATTCCTTTAAAGACAGTTTCATCAAATTTTACGGCAACGTCAGAAATTGTAGTTCCGATAGTAACTTCCAGCCTCTCTCTTCCAGCTTCCAGCCTATCATCCTTAATTTTATGATCTCAAACTCAGGTTAATATAATAAAAAAGAACATTGATTTAGGACTATTAATCAGCAGAATCGCCATTGGATTTCACATGTCAGTTTATGGAGTTAACAAATTGATCCACGGAGTTGGATTTATAGAAGATATAATGATTATGCATGGTTTACCTTCCTTCTTTGCTTATGGAGTGTTTGCAGGAGAAATTATTGCTCCTATTATGTTGATGCTGGGATTCAGAACACGTTTGGCAGGTTTGATCTTTGCCGCCAACTGCTTTACCGCAATGGTTCTTGCCCAAACGGCTAATATTTTTAAACCTAATGATTTTGGAGGCTGGGCTTTGGAATTATTGGTGATCTATATGTTGGTGGGAATAAGTTTCTTTTTTGCAGGGAGTGGGAAATATTCGGTTTCTACAGCTAATAAATGGGACTAAGTATTATGTTTGAAAACGCTAAGGCACTAAGCTTTTCTTTTTAACCCGTTTTTAAGGCTCAAAGATTTTATCTGCGATACAATTGAATACCGCTTATTTTTACCACGGATGCACGAATGATTTTATTAGCGTGTATTCGTGGCATTTTCAGCCTTATTTTGAGTCTTTAATTTCGTAAAAAACAAGTTAAAATTAGATTTTCATTTTCACAAGTTAAAATTCATCCTAGAAATACTACACTTCATCTACCCAACTCTACAATACATCTTTTAATACCCTGAAAAACAAATGATTAAATAAATATTAAACTTTCTTTGTGGTGTCAAAAAAAGAAAAAAATGAGAAAAAAATGGATGATCATTGCTGCACTCACACAGGCAGCTTATGCTTTTGCACAAATAGAATTGAGATCAGAATACCTGCCTCAGCAGAAGTATATCAATGACAACGGAGATAAAACTGAGGGTAAAAGTTCTTCACTCACCACTACTTTTACCGCAATGGTTCCTGTAAGTGTAAAACCATCAAACTACCAACAGCCTTCCCTATGGGCAGCAACCCTTAATGCTTCCTATACTTCATTCAGTAATGATGGAATCACAACTGAAGCCCTGCCCAAAGAAATTGGTTCTGCAGATCTTGGTGTTATGTATATGACCCCATTAAACGAAAAGCTTATGTTTATTGGTGGAGCTTCTGCCGGTGTCTACTCTACTCATACCAATCTGAAAAAATTGGAGATGGATCATGTGGTGGTAAATGTTTATTCTTCTTTCATATGGCAGCTTCGTCCCAAAATAAAACTTGGAGTTGCTCTTGTTGGAAATAATGCCTTTGACAAGCCTATGCTTATTCCTTTCCCGTACTTCCAGTATCATAGTGAAAAAGCTCGTGGAATGGAATATCATGCGGAATTGAGTTATACACCCAAATTTTCTGTAGGGTACAGATTTAATGAGGCATTTGCTCTGCGTATTGTGAACCGTCCCAAGTTTTTCTTTTCTCTTGCTAAGATTGACGGACAAAAGAAATATTTCGATCATCATTACGTAAGCTTAGGCATGGAACCAGAATATAGCATCAATAATTGGACAATAAGTGGTATGTTTGGGGCTAATTTTGGACGTACGGACCGCTATCGTGACAGAGAGCCTTCCAATTTTCTTAAATGGGGAAATGCAACTTTTGATCCTTCATTCTATATTTCTGCAGGGATAAAATATAACTTTGCAAAAAAGCATAAATAAGAAATACCCAACTTACTCTATAAACTGAACTTAATATGGATCTTTCTGAAATTTTCCCGAATCAGGAAATGAAAACCAAAAGATATGTGCTCCCGCTCTATTATTTTTTGGTAACCACTCTCTACACCATATACCAAATCATTTTCTTCAATACGATTTTGAAAAGCAGCATTCTTTCAAAAAGCAGCTTATGGGACAATTTTTTGCTTCAGTTTGCCATCTTCTATCCTATTGTTCTGGTTATGACTTTTCTGGATTATCTTTTGATTAAGTTTATTAATGAGATTACCCCTCTGCACAGCAGTTTATACAGACATGCTTCGGCTCTGTTTGTAAGTAATATTTTGTTATGTATTCTTCTGTATGTTATCTTTAACTTTACAGTTACAGAGGTAATGGATGTGGGAATCCGGCAGTCACTTTCTTATAAAACAAGTCTTATTCTCAATATTACAGCCAATTTACCCATCCTTCTGGTTATTGATCTGCTATTTTACTTTCAGGCAGAACGTAAGGCAATTAAAGCTACCGAAAAAGCTAAACGGGATATGTTGATGTACCAGTATAATGCCTTGAGAGTACAGGTAAATCCACATTTTTTGTTCAATTCGCTTAATGTATTATCTTCTCTCATTTATGAAAATCAGGAACAGGCGAATAAATATACCAAAGCCTTATCACAGGTATACAGACAGGTCTTATCTGTAAGTAAAAAACCTCTGAATACATTACAAGAGGAAATGCATTTCTTCCGGCAATATCTGTTTCTGATGGAAATACGGTTTGAAAATGGCTTTAAAATAGAAATTGAACCTATTGAGCAATGGGAAGACCGCAAATTGGTAGCCTTCAGCTTTCAGCTTCTTCTGGAAAATGCTTTTAAACACAATGTAAGCTCTGCTGCAAATCCTTTATTAATCTATATTTCTGTGAATGAAAACGGTATATCTTTCAGAAATAGAATATTTTTGCGCAATGATATCACAAAAGGAGAAGGCATTGGTTTATCTTTTCTGAATACACAATACGACCGTTATCATAAAAAACTCAGAATAACAGAAGAAGAGAATGATTTTACGGTCAAAATACCTTTCGTAGAATGAAAAAATATTTAATTGTTGAAGATGAGCGTCTGGCTTTTTCTGAATTGAAACGAATGGTAGATCATCTTCGCCCGGATTATCAATTACTAGGAAGAACAGAAAGTGTACTGGAATCTGTTGAATATTTACAGGAATACAAGCCTGATTTTATTTTAATGGACATCAGTTTGTCGGATGGGAGTTGTTTTGAGATTTTTAACCATATAAAAGTAGAAGTTCCTATCATTTTTACAACCGCTTATGACGAATATGCCATACAGGCCTTTAAAGTAAACAGTATAGATTATCTGTTGAAACCTATTTATGAAGAGGATCTGGAACGTGCCCTCATCAAGCTTGAAGACCTTCATTTTCACAATGAACAAAAAGAAATAGGTATACGGATGGTAGAATCTTCCCTCATGAAAAAGGTTAAAAACAGATTTTTGGTTCACTCCCGTGATGGATATCTCTATGTTGAATCTAAAAACATCGCCTACTTCTACAGTGAAGAAAAAGTAGTAATGCTGCATACATTTGATAATAAAAGATATATTATTAATTATACGCTGGATCAGCTGGAGGAACAGCTTACAGAGGATGTCTTTTTCAGGGTTTCCCGAAACTGTATTGCCAATATCAAAGCCATTAAAGGAATAAAAAAGGTTGTCAACAGTAGATTAGCGATTGATTTTGAACCGGAGTGTCCCCATGAAATTGTTGTGAGCCGCGTGCGGGTTCAGAACTTTCTTGAATGGCTGAATGATGATTAAGTAAATGGCCAAAATACACCAGTGCATTCATGGCCATTAAAACTTATTCAGATACATCTGCGTCATCAACAATTTCTGAGTGATAATCTCTTCCCACAATCAATTTTATCGCAGATAAAATCCTTGTGCCATAAACGTGTTGAAAAAAGAAAACTTAGAGTCTTAGCGTTTTTAACAAAATTCTATATCTCTATGTGGTTAGAATTTTGTTAAACCACATAGAGATATAGTTTTTTAAGATTTTATTGGGGCATTAACGGCAAAAAGCAGACGAGGTCATTTCATTTATACCTATCTTTATCCTGAATTTAATAAGTTATGATGAAGGAAGTAATCGTGTATCAAATTGATTCTTTTACAAAAGAAAAATTCAAAGGAAATCCTGCAGGTGCTGTACTAAACGCTGAGAAGCTGACCTCTGATGAGATGCAGCTCATTGCAAGAGAACTCAACAATTCAGAAACAGCATTTGTTTTTAAACCCGATCAGAAGGACCATTTTGATTATCATATACGCTACTTCACTCCTACCACTGAAGTTCCTATCTGCGGACACGCCACCATTGGAGCGCTTTATGCCAGAGCTATAGAAGACCAGCTAAATTCCTGTACCCTTAAAATCAACACTCAGGTTGGTGTTTTACCTATCGACATTCTAAAAGTAAATAATGATTATCAAATTACGATGACTCAGGGAAGCTTTAGTCTGGAACCAGCTTTTGAACCATCAATAAAGCAAAGAATTGTGGATGCCTTAGGCTTAAAAAAGGAGGACCTGAATGAGAAATGCCCAATACAGATTGCTTCTACAGGCCATTCTAAAGTCATGATTGGTATTAACAGCAGAACATTACTGAATAATCTCGCTCCGGATTTTGGTACTTTAGCCCATCTCAGCAAAGAAATCAAATGTAATGGTTATTTTGTATTTACTTTCGATTCTGATGACCAGGATGTTTTGACCTACGGAAGAATGTTTGCTCCGGCTATCGGTATTCAGGAAGACCCTGTTACAGGCAATGCCAATGGCCCTTTGGGAGGTTATCTTATTCAGAATAGAATCGTAGAAGTTTCTGACGGAACTTTTGAATTTATCGGAAGACAAGGGGAAATCATCAATCGAATTGGACAAATGAAAGTTGAGGTCATTATAAAAAATTATATTCCTGAAATCATCAGAATTACAGGAGATGCTGTTACTGTATTCCGTACAGTGATGTTTGTATGATACTTATTCTGAATCCAATTTAGTCCCGTCCAGTTTTTTGCGATAGTTTTTCGGAGTAGATCCGGTTTTTACTTTGAATAAGTGAGAAAAGTTCTGAAATCCCAGTTCAAAAGCAATTATCACAATAACATTACAGATCAACGCTGTTAAACGGATTTCCTGATAAGGGAGACTATACATGGCTAATACCGCCAGATAAATGGAACTACCGCCAAATCCTACTGATGAATATTCAAATGCAATTATCAAAAAGAATAGAAAAATCTCCCAATATCCCCTATTAATTTGTTGAAGGTTTATTTCATTACAATAATACTCATTTTACCGCTTGATTAATGATAGAAGATGTAAAAGTCTCTATGGTAATTTGTGAAAAAAATGTCATAAATTGTTTATTTCAAAAATAAAGTAATGGGTTACCATTATCATTTATTAAATTTGATTGATTAGAAACAGTAAAAATGTCCGCAAACGAAACACAAAAAATATGAATTCTCAGAATGTTACCGATTATCCTAACAACAACACCTATTTTCTGGTCTGGAATTTCAAAGAGGATGCTGATCCTGCTAAAATTAAATCTGTATTCCAAAGAATCTGTGCTTTAGTCACCAATCTTAACAATTCGGTTCTTGATCGTTTTCCGAATTCTAAAGCAAGCTGCGTGATGGGAATTGGATATGAGGCATGGTTACATCTTGAATTACCAAGTCCGCTCCCTAAAGAATTTAAAAAATTTGAAGCTATAAAAGGCAGTAAGCATACCGCAGTGAGTACGAGAGGAGATATTCATTTTCACATTCGTTCTAATGAAAAGAGTCTGGCGTATGATATGGCTTCTACAATTTCTGATTTCATGACGGAAATTGCAGATTGTGTGGTTGAGGTTCAGGGATTCCGCTATTGGGACAGCAGATCTATCCTAGGTTTTGTGGATGGCACAGAAAATCCACATGGAAAAGACCGTGATTTTTTTGCCATTATCGGAGATGCAGATCCTCAATATGAAGGCGGAAGCTATCTTTTTGTTCAGAAATACATTCATCATATGAATGCATGGAAATCTCTTTCTGTAGAGGATCAGGAAAAAGTGATCGGAAGATCCAAAGAACAGGATATTGAAATGGATGATGATGTAAAACCTAAAAATTCCCATATTGCATTGGCCAATGTAGGGGATGATTTTAAGGTAGTGAGAGACAATATGCCTTTCGGAAATGTCTCAACCAATGAAATGGGAACTTATTTTATCTGCTATGCAAGTACGTTCAGTACCGTACAAAAAATGCTGACCAATATGTTCATTGGTGATCCTGTAGGAAATTACGACAGAATTCTGGATTTCAGTACTGCCCAGACAGGAACTTTATTTTTTGTTCCTTCAGCGGATATGCTGGATGATTTTTCTACATAAATTAATTCATACAGTAACTTTACCATTAAAATAGATGAGGCTGTCTTCAAAATGGAGTGAAGAATCTCAAACAATTGATCGTTAATGAGATTTTTCCTTCGTCAGAAGGACAAAGTCCAAATTGAGATAGCCTCATCTTTTATGAAGATTTATTCCTTTCCACTTACTTCAACCTGTTTCTCCGCATTGAATAATATATTCTTCAATAGATCTTTATAAATCTTCACAACGTCTCCATTCTGAACTTTATGCTTTTTCTGTAAAGGTCTTTCATGAACAAAGATCGCATCTGCATCAATCAATTGATTCATCTTGCTTGATGAAAGTTGTAGGCAGGTTCTGATAACCGTTGACAATCTGAGATTGAATTCAAAAGGACATTTGATTTTAAAATTCAGTATTTCACTGTCCGAAGCTATCATCTGTTCTAGCGGAATCTCATCAAACTGAATTTCATAGGCTACGCTGTCTAAATCAGCTTCGGCATTATTCTTCCTTCTTGTTTCGCGGGAAAATGCATATTCCCAAGCCAGATCTTTATCATTCTCCGAAAGCCTGTTGAAGGTTTCCTTACTGATAGATTCAGTTCTGATTCTTGAAAACAGGGTCATATTGTATCGGGTGTTGCATTTTTCACATCGGTAAATTAACCAGATATCAATATTCTTTTTTTGGGCATTCAGCCTGAATTTATCACTGCAATAAAACCTATCGCTGTCACAATGGTTGCATTTCTTTTTCAAAAGGGGCGTATTCTGTACTTTTACAGCCCATGTATACTCTATACTCATTATAATTGATGCTTAATAATATTCTTTAGTAATTTTTTCACCTATTATTCAAGCATTACACAAGTCTGCACAGAATATTGAATAGAAATATTCTCTCCTATTCTCTTCTGAACAATAAAATTGTCAAAAGTAGAAATAGAAGATACAGTTGCCTTAATGGCAATGCAATTAAATAATAGGGTTAAATGAAAACCTGTTCGGGTAGAGTTACCCAAACGAAAGAATAATTAGCCTATGGTTTGTGAAGGCTAATATTAAGCTATAACAGGTTTAAGAGTTGTTCTCAAAACGAATTGTTTACTTGGTTGGGATAAAATTAGTTAATTCTGGATAAAAAACAAGTTTTTTATCTCACTTTTTATTTCAAACGGCTCATAATTATAAAAATTTAGCAAATAATACTAATATAAACTCTTGGAAATTAAGCCGAATTATGAAATCCAGTATAAAAAGATAGTGAGAAAACACAGGATTAAATAAAAAACTGCAAATTTGCTTTAATTTCCTCAGAAACATGTATCATAGAAATGAATTATCTTGAAAAAATAAAACGGTTATATCAATTATCTAAGGCAGAACATTCCGGTTTTTCTGAAACAGAAATTATATCGGTGGAGCAGTCCCTGAACATTAAACTTCCAGCTGTACTTCATGAATATTATCTCGCTATAGGCAAAAATAAAACGGTTAATGATTCACACAACAGGCTTCTGAGTCCAAATAATTTTTATTTTACAGAGGATAGATATCTTGTTTTTTATGAAGAGAATCAAGGGGTTGTACAATGGGGAATCAAAGAAACGGATCTTCATCTTGACAATCCTTCCGTATGGGGAAATTACGACACGGTTCACGAATCAGACTGGCAACAGGAAACACAAACTCTGGAAAACTTCTTTCTATCTATGTCTATCTATTACGGAACCCTTGGCGGGCTTCTCTATCATGCTAATTCTTTTTCGCCGGTAGCTTCTGAAACAGTAAAATTCATACAACGTAATAGGTCTGAAGTTTCTGAAATTTCATGGGAAAGACAAAAGATTTATACAGATCATTATTTTGAAGTCATTAGTCTTTCATTTGATGAGGCGGGTGAGTGTACCGCAGTTTTTGTAGGTACATCTCTGGAGGAAAGGTTTGAAAAGATACTGGATCTTCCCGGTATTGATTGGTCATACACTTCTTACGAAGATATGGGTGAAGATTATGAAACAGAAGATTAATCAGTCTGATATTAAAACTTTAAAATTAATTTTAACCCTATAGATCCAGGAAAGTATTAATATTATTTGTACTTTAGAGTAAAGTGTTTCAGAGTGTTGCTATTTTAAATCAATCATTTAAAACCTTACAATATGTGGTGGGTATATGCGATTCTTTCGGCGTTTTTTGCTTCGTTGACTGCCATTTTTGCCAAAATTGGGATTACAGGAGTAAATTCGAACCTTGCTACCGCGATCAGAAGTGTAATTATTTTACTGGTAGCATGGGGAATTGTTTTAGCAAGAAGTGAATACAAAGGGATCCCTGCTCTTTCCCGTCATAATCTTATTTACCTTGTGGTTTCCGGTCTGGCGACAGGGCTTTCATGGATTTTTTATTTTAAAGCATTACAAGTGGGTAAAGTCACTCAGGTAGCTCCGGTGGATAAATTAAGTGTTGCTTTGACAATTGTTCTTTCTATTATATTCCTTGGGGAATCTCTTACTTTAAAAACAACAATAGGAGCCTTATTGATTATTATAGGAACCTTGGTATTGATTTTTGAACAGTAATCTTATCTGACAAAGGGACTTAAACCCAAGGGCTCGCAAAGAGAATAGTTGAAAACTTTTATTTTGTGTTCGCAAGGCCACTTCGTTTAGCAAAGAATGGCATTAAGACAGCTAAATTTTATTCATCAATTATTAATCTACTATACAGTATCAATCCATTTGTACAGATCAACATCAGCGGAAATTCCAAATGATTTTCTGAGTCTGCTTTTTCTGGTTTGAATGGTACGTACTGCAAGATGATTGTATTCAGCAATGTCTTTTGTTGTGAAACCTAGTTTAATCAAAGCACACAACTTAAATTCATCAGCACTCATATCAGGATTACATTCCATCAGATTATCATATAAACCGGGAAACATTTGTTTAACTTTAGGAATAAAGGCAATATCATCATTCATGGCCAGCTTTACGATACCTTCCAAATCTATCTGATATTTACTGTTGAGTTTTGCTCTCATATCAGCAATAATCTTCTCACTTCTCATGGCCTGCTGATATAATTTTACAATCTTGAACTGTTTTGTAAGGATACAATATCCAAGGATACTAACCCCTAAGAATACCTGTAAAAAGGTAATCAATCTTTGATTTTCTGAAAACAGCACATTATCTGCTCCTTCGATGGTAAATATCCTGAAATCATAATAATGACTGATGCTGAAAAGAATAAGGGCGGTGAGATACACAATCAGATTATACCAGACTGTTTTTTTAGAATTGAAAATAAACAGTGAGGCCAGCATAATGACAAAATAATATAATGACAACCCGTTTTCAAAACCTGTAGTGGATGAAAAAAAGAAGATCAGAAAAAGAAAAAGTTCTAAACTAAATAGCGTTACCAAATGATTATAGCGCACTTTTGTAAAAAAGAAAAGGAAGAGATAAAAAATCCCCAATGCCGATAAAACAAAAAAGTTGACCTTTAAACCAAACAACAGGTCTCTGCATCCGTTAAAGATCAGAACAACTCCAATAGAAAACGCAAATAAATTCATTCTTTGAGCTTCAATAAGCTCAAGCGGACCTGTATCAGGAGCAATATGCCTGTTCATTATCTGATCCCAGATTTTACGAAACATAATTTATAGATATTTAGCAAAAAACTTGAAATTCAATACAAAAATAAATAAAATGCTTTTATATTTTACCAAAAGAGTCGATTATCATTAAAAAACACATTTATAAAAAGCAGTTTGATAATTTCATTTTTTTTAAAAATCATTGACTATCTCTATAGAATTATCTATTTATATCAAAAAGATTTTTCTCCATTTTCCAATAGTATTTCTGCTGAGTTTAAATCGAAGCGCTAACTGGGTGTTGTTGAGATTATTCTCTTTCTGATAATCCAGGATTCTCATTATATCAGTTCTTTTATAAGAACGGTACTGGCTGTTCCTTTTTTCAGAGTTTCCAAAAATAATGGTATTAAGCTTCAGGATATCCAATGCTAAAAGCTCATTTTTAGACAATAAATGTTCACACAGATTGTATTTATGTGGACATTTACGGTTAATAATATCTGTGTAGATCTGTTTAAAATCAGGTTGTTTATATTCTTCCATATTTTGATTCAATAGATTGACGGATTACTGTTCCGGCAGCGTCAAAGTCTATATACAAAACCTTTTTTCTGCCATACCAATATCTCTTCAGAATGTAGCTCCATTGATTATCCGGGTAAAAGTTAAACCCATTCCCCAGCCTGACTACAACTTCCTTTTTGGATAAGCCGATCAATACTTTATCGTTATTCAATACTGTATTTTTCATATCGTAATTTTGAGCTTTTGAATGATGTAAGACCAATAATAGATTCGCCTTCGCGATTTTCTGAAAGTCTTTTACAACAGTTTACTGACTGTACTTACCAATCCACTTATGAAGGGTTGTTTTGGGGATTTTGTATCGTATAACAATTTCTGCCCTAGTCATTTCACCATTTTTTATCTGTTCAAGAACAAAATCAATAACCTCCCGGGTATAAATATTCTTACGAAACCGGGGTAATTCTGTTTTTTTCTCTTCAGATGAAGCATTCTTTATTCTAGGTGAAGGAGGAGCATAAAGAATAAGGTGTTGGGAATAGATTCTGAAAAAATCATATTCCAAAAGTTTGCTCCATTTCAATAAAATTTCGGCATCCAGGCTGCTGCAAATATACATTTCACCAACTTCTTTTTCTGTACAATGAAAAAAATTACAGATGCGGGACAATTCTATATTGTTTTCGGAAACGGCTTTCTCTATCAGGTTTCCTATATGAATATTTTTATAATTCATACTTCTTTTTTTTAAAATACTGTAAGAACCTCAGAAGAGATACAGTATTTATAATCAGCTTGTGTTTTGTTTCAAGAGGTAAATAAGATATATCAAAAGAGATTTCTGGTTTACCTTATTATCAATCGTAAAAAGCTTCTCTGTGAAAATACCTCTAACAACTGATTTTTTTAATTAAAGATCAGACAGGTAATTTTTAAAAGTTCCGGCGGGGCTCCGCCCCGCCGGAACTCAATATTAAGAAGACATTCTTTGTGCTGTAATATGAACACGTCTGATGTTATTGGCAGGAATTGTATCATTTAAATTATCTACATAGACAAAAACGGTTAATCGATACCAAACTCCATCAATAGCCAGATCTATGGTTTCTATTTCCTGAGAATCATCAGAGCTGCTTGTAGAATTTATTGGTGTAGAACTGCTGTTCATATTATCCCCCCAGTTAAGGTAAATCCCGTTATCTGTTTCTACATAACCTCCCGGAGCTACTAAGATATTGGCTCTACGGAAACGGTCTACACTGGATAATGCCGAATACCACATTTTAACATTACCGGAAGATACATTCACCAATCTGGGATTGTATGTCACTCCGCCTGACCCTGTATTGGAACTGGACAAAAAGCTAAGATCCAGCCTAACTTTTCCGCCTAAAATAGGTGGATTCGGAATCATAGTACTTAATAACCCTGTTGTAGTTGCCGGAACTTCATACGTGAAGAACTGGTACTCTCCCGGACTAAGCTTTTTACCTCCGCCCACTTCTGCATTACACGTTTGCCCGCCGACAGAAACAGGGAATACCGTTGTATTGGGACTTGAGACTGTAGGTGTTCCGGAAATTGTATAGATTAAAGTTCCTGATCCCTGTGCAAAATTCCCTTGTGTAATGGTTGCGATAAGTCCGTTTACTGGTCCTAGTGTCTGTGCAGCATATATTCCGCCGTTTCCTCCAGCATAAGGAATAGTCATTGTTCCCTGAAAAGGAGTTCCGGCAGTATATGTCAGCGGATCAAGATTAGCATCCGTACATCTCAAAGCTCCTATACTTCCCTGCTGTAATAACCGCCCGTCCAGCGGTCTCCATTGGGCACCATCCCAATATACATATCCGGCGTAGGTAAATGTAGATTGCGTTCCCAAATTATAAACCAAAAGCCCGATAGCAGGATTAGGAATTGTAGAAGAGTCGTTGTAAGCTGTTAAAGCCACTCTTGGTCCCAGAAAACCTTTCTGCTTTCCTGATGCCAACTGGCTGACATTGAGTTCTAACATTGCCGACAGATCAGGCGATGTAGTTCCCATCCCAACACTTCCGTCGGCTGTTACTACAAAATCATTGGCCTGTTGCCCTGCAGTAGGACTTCCTGTGGCATTATTGTCTTTTTTCCCATCAATATTAAAGATTCCCTGCGGATTAGGGGTATTGATGCCAACCTGTGAATAGTTGAGCGAATAAGCCATTACAAATAATGGAAGGAGATAATTTTTCATTCTGTGTTTATTGTATTTAAATTTCTTGTAAGATTTTAATGCAAGATTAGAGTTATTTCACACTCAGCCCAAGAAAATAAATACGCTACAGATACACTACAAGTTCATGACAACATACGTCACAGATACGTTGGGCATCAAAATAAATAATACAAAAAATTAAAAATCAATCACTTACTATAAATGAATTCAATTTTATAAAAAGTCAACAATATTTTAAATATTGAAAATAAAAATAAACCCTACATGAATTAATTTTCATGTAGGGTTTATTCCATATATTCTGAAAAAAGGGAATTTCACTTCTGACTTATGAAATGATTGTGAATGGGTGAAAAATATTTTTCACGTCTTTAGATATTGAAAAAATGAAGAGTATATTTAGAATAAGATGACAGGTTATGGCTTGGAAATAAACTTCCATCTCAAATGATTATTATACATTTCAAGAACAAGAGCTTTACCATCACTAAACCTATTGGCTACCGAAAACGCAGGCTTGAATATCCAATTCCCTTTTTTATCAATATAACCGGATAAGTGTCTTTGGGAACCGTTTTCTTCTTTTTCACCTATAGCTACAGCCAATCCTTCTGAAAAATCCCATGCTTCATAAAACTTAAAGTCAATAATCTGTTTTCCCGTATTATCAATATATCCAATTTGTGAATGATCATTTTCTACATAGGCTAATCCCTCATGAAAGTCTCCTGAATTGACATATTTTGGTTGTATAACTACGTTTCCATGCAGATTAAGAAATCCCCATTTGTCAGACTTTTCGTCATAAAAACCAATTAAACCTTCAGATACCCGGGAAAGTATTTTATATTTTGTTTCGATCACAAATTTACCGGTTATATCAATCACGCCCCATAATCCATCTTTTGTTTTTCGGGCAACTGCAAATCCTTCATGAAAAGTTTCTATTTCATCAAAATCCAATGCAATTGCTACTATTCCTTTTTTGTTGATAGCTCCATATTTTTGGCCATCAGAAACTACAGATAATCCTTTATAAAACGGAAATGTTACCCTATATCGTTTATCGATGGGTAAAACCTCCTTTCCCTGCAAATCAATGAAACCATAGAACCCTTTCCTCACAGCAAATGCCAATGAATCTCCAAATTCACCTACGTTCTGATAAAGGGTATCAATCACCAGTTTTCCTGATCCGTTAATAAATCCGGATTTTCCTGATCTGGTATACATTTCAGCTCTGTCAAAATTAAATTGTAATGGCAGTCTGGAAGTCCGCTTGAATTTGAAAGGCAACAAATTCCCTTTATTATCCATATATTGGTAATAATCATTGATACAAACCAGAGCCTTTCGCTCCTGAAAAGGATAGGCAGATTCAAAATTGAGAGATTCAAAAAGGGTTTTATAGTCCTTATTTTTTTGTGAAAAAAGTACCGTAGATATAAGTTGCAAACCTATTAAAAAAACTTTTACTTTTAGATTCATTCGTGTGTGTTTATCAGATTGGGAATAAAGCTAAAATACAAAAAACTTCAATTCCCTGAAAAGCTAAAAATCAGAACAGAATGATGACAGCTTTGTCTCTTATAATTCAATACATTTGTAATCCTATTGATATGAAAAATACACCTTCGTTACAAACATTACAGCTCATCACATTAGAGCGTCAGGGATTAACGCATACCTCTCCTTTCGGAACTGGAAAAGATGCAGTGCTTACCGCTTTGGAGCATCTTGGATATATACAGATTGATACCTTATCTGTAGTGGAAAGGGCACATCATCATACTTTATGGACAAGAATTCCTGATTTTCAGACCAATTATCTGGAAGAGCTGGTGGAGGAACGTAAAGTATTTGAATACTGGTTTCATGCTGCTTCCTATCTTCCAATGCAGGATTTCCGATATGTATTGCCTCAAATGCTTTATATAAAACAAAGCGACTCTCATTATTATAATGCAGATAAAAAGGATATGGACTATGTAGTAGATACTATCCGGACTGAAGGTCCTAAAATGGCAAGAGATTTTGAGAGTAAAAAGGATAAAACCGGAAGCTGGTGGAACTGGAAACCCGCAAAACTGGCTCTTGAAAGGCTTTTTATGCAGGGAGACCTGATGGTCAGCGGCCGTCGCGGTATGCAGAAAACTTATGATCTTGCAGAGAGGGTAATACCATCTTCTATCAATACAACAGCACCTACCCCACTTGAACTAGCTGAATATTTGGTAAAAACAACTCTCCGTGCTTATGGTTTTACAAGTTTAAAACAGATAACCCATCTTAGGAAAGATGATACATTGAAAAAAAATGTGAATTTGGGTTTACAATCTTTACTTGAGAAGGGTGAAATACAGAAGATTTCCGTTGAAGGGATTCCTTCCTTTTTTATTCAACGTGATTTACTTGAAAAGTCTGATGGTATAACGGGATCAGAGGTAAGGTTGTTGTCTCCCTTTGACAATTCCATTATTCATCGTGACCGTATTAAGCAGATTTTTGATTTTGATTTCCGCCTTGAGTGTTATGTTCCCAAGGAAAAAAGGCAATATGGATATTTCTGTCTACCTATCTTATTTGGAAACACATTTATAGGAAGAGTGGATTGTAAGGCCCATAGAAAGGATAAAAAATTTGAAATGATCCACCTGCATATTGAGAATACAGAAATCGCTCCGGAACTTTGGCTATCCTCTTTTGCCGAGGCTGTAAAGCGGTTTGCATCCTTTAATGGCTGTGAATCTCTACTTCTTACCAAAGTGAGTCCATCAAAATTTAAAAGGATAATTAATAAAGCTTTGTCTCATTAATTTACCAGCTATATCCATAAAAAAAGACTGCCTCAACACAGACTTAAAAGTCTTCGAATGCAGTTCAATAGTATAAAGTGTTTGACTTTAAAAGCCTTTACATTACTCCCAGAATAACAAGAGCCTACTTTTTGACCTTTGAAACAATCTCCTCTTTTCCACTTTATTTCACCAGCTTTTCCAGCTTTTTCCATTTAGTAATGGTATTTCTGCTCATTTTAAAGTGGCTGGCCAGTTGTGAGTTGTTCAGCCTGTTTTTTTTCTGATAATCCAGGACCCTCAAAATATCAGATTCATTGTAGGCGCGATGCTTTTGGGAAGATTTTTCTTTGTTATCATAAATCTGGGGGAAGATTCTACGGTTAAGTTCCAGAATGTCTGCTGTATCCAGATTTTCTTTTTTTAATAGTTCTTTACAGGCTTTTATCTTATCCGGATGCTGTTTTTGAAGCATATCCTGATAAATAATTTTATAATTGGGGCGGTTTATTTTCATGGTATTGTTTACATTTCACGGTGTAAAAAGGATTTCAGAATACTATTCTTCAGACCTTTTAAGTTCACTATTATATTTATTCAACCATTTATGAAAGGTTGATTTCGGGATATTATACCTTTTATGGATTTCTTGTCTGGACATATTCCCGGAATTATATTCGTTCAGCATAAAATCAATAATTTCTCTGGTGTAAAGGCTTTTTCTAAAATTAGGTAATACTGTATCTTCTTTGGGCTGCTCTTTTCCCTGATCAGAGTTACAGGGAGCAAATAGAATGATATGCTGCGAGTAAATACGAAAGAAGTCATATTCCAATAGTTTGCTCCATTTTAAAAGCATCTCAGAATCAATACTGCTGGAGATGTACATCTTTTCTATTTCTTCCGCGCTGCACTTAAGAAAGCCACATATCCGTAACAACCCTATCTTTTTCTCAACAACCCTAAGCTTTATCAGATTTCCCATATGAATATCTTTAAAATCTACCAATACATTGTGTTTTATCATCTTCAAATAAAATTTTAATTCATCAACGTTTATTCAATCAGTACTTCAGGGGACAATTTTTGCCCCCTTTGTACCTAAACACTGTAATCACATTATTCAATATCTTATTGCTTTTTCAGAAATTCTACCTCCGACTTCAGCTTTTCTGTAATGGTAAGCAGCAAAGTAATTTGAGACTTCTGTTCATCAATCTGCTTCTGCTGTTCTATGGTATACAAATACAATTCTTCAATCTTCTCCAACGATTGTACAGACAGGTCTGAAATATTAAAAGAATACCCATCTTTGGTTTTTTCAAGTTCTCTGATAGAAGTTACCCCTGGAAGATGCCTGTTTTCCCTAATAAATTTTTCAGTATCATATAATGACGTAAACTTATAAGTAGGTTTTATAGCTGAGTTTTTATTATAGTAGTCTTCAAAAACATAATCAGGATAAGTACCGCCTGTTGTCACGATACTTCCGTTTACTTTCAGTTTCTGAGTGCCTGTGAAAGTTTGCTGACTACTATATCCTACGCTTAACGTATTATTGATATTAAATCTTCCGTTTCCATCAATTTCTGCCCTCTGGCTGCCTGTTGTACCTCCTCCTGAACATGTATTAAAATCAATTCCTGAAGGATTACTTGTACTACCAGTTCCTATTACTAAAGATGTACTATTGCCAGAAGCACTGATTTGTGCTGCATTATTTTTATCTGTATATATCCAAAGCTGATAAGCTCCACCATTAGAAAGTCCTATTGAAGACCTCGTTCCAGTACCTGAGTCTTGCTGTATTCCTATTCCTGCACTATTTTCAAACTGAGTTCTTTGAACCCCTTGAAAACTAAGATTATTACCATTTTGAGTTAGAGTTCTTATTCCTGTAAGTGTTCCGTCAGCGTTATAAATATTCAGAGGATTTGCAGGATTCCATGTAGTCCCATTCCACGTCATTACCTGCCCATTAACAGTTCCGGTAGTAAGGCCCAGTGTATAAGGATTTGCTACAGTTCCTGATCCTGTCCTGGTTAAACCACCGTTAGTTGTTGCATTAAGTACTTCATTACCAATGACACCATCGGCTTCTGTAAAAGATCCATATGCTATTTTTTGCCATGCTGATCCGTCAAAATAGAAATACCCTACTGTGGTTACATTAGCTGTTTTTGTAGTTGTACCGGTAGATGCCAAAGCTTCAGTAACGTATACAATGGCTCCTGTTTGTGCCGCAGTATATAATGCGTCTTTGGCTTTCAGTTCAGAACCCTTTAGTCTTGGTGCAATCAGTCCGTCTGTTTTAGCAGTATTCGTTGAAGCCCCTACAATATCAAACGTTGCTTGTGGCGTTGCTGTATTCACTCCTACTTGTGATAATGCAAAGCCGGAAATCAATAGCGTTCCTAAAAGAATGATGTTTTTTTTCATGTGTTGTATATTTATTTATCCTTGTGTGTAGTGTTGAGAAATACAGATTTTTATAAATCCGTAGGATCATTTGTGTAATTAGAATCTAGTTAATTATAGTGCCAACAATATCAAATCGGTTATCTCCATAGGTCTTTTCACATCCTGGAAACGGACTTGGTGCACAGTCGTTAAAACCACCGAATTCAACTCTTATTCCATCATCATCTGCTGCGTATACATAGCCTTCCAATACAGCGGTATAGGTACCCGGCTCTAATACCACGCTTCTATTTCCTGTAAGATAAAAAGTGCCCCAGGTACCTCCCAGCTTACCATTGGTATAAGACATACTGGATCTCAGGATTACTGCCTTAGAAAAATAAGGAGTATCAGCTGTTGAACCTGAATATAGTCTTACATTCACCTGAATTAACTTGGCATATAGATCTTCCAAACCATATCCTGCATATTGTCCTGCATCTTTTGTAAAGTGAGAAGCACTTATCGAATGGGAGAATGCCACCATTGATTTTTTAGTGAGCGTAAAGGTTCTTTTGGTTAAATCTGCTTTGGAATCACTGTAATTATGAGCGCCCACACTGGTTATAGTTTCTCCAAGAGCATCATTATTATCTCCTCCTGCATACAAAGTGGTTACGGCTGGTATTCCCTCTACTGCACCCAATATCCCATTATTGTCTGCCACCACTGTTTTAGTGGCAACAAAAGGCTGGCTCTGGGTCTCATTTCTCGTACCATCAGCATTAGTAAATATGGCATCAGCAGCTCCATTAGCAGGGAGAGTACGGATTCTTACATTTCCGTTGACATCCAGTTTTTCAGTTGGATTATTTTGTGTGGCATTGAGGGTATTGAGTCCCAGATTCCCTGTATTATGCGCAAATCTGGCCCATTCACTATACGCGGTAGCGCCTGTATACTCTCCGAAAGAAATATGCCCTCTCGTTCCGGAAGTATACAATCTTGTTCCGGGAGAATTGGCATCTCCAATTTTTGGGAAATAAGTAGTTTGGGTCATTCCATACTTCTCCCCTGTTGCATCATCAAAAATATGTCCTATTCCATAATCGGAATCTGAACTAAACTGTATAAAGCCATCAACATTTAATTTGGCAAGAGGATCTACATCTCCAATTCCTACATATCCGGGACCATCAAAGAGTAAAAATTTATCCTTTTGAATAAAAGCATATCTGTCGCTGGTAAAAACATCATCGGTATTGTAGATATTATGTCCTAGCTTTTGCCAGATTAAACCATCAAAATGATAGTATCCAACCTTGGTTACATTTTTCGTTTTATCTGTAGTAGCAACATCTTCCAATGCTTCAGTTACATATACGATAGCTCCTTTCTGGTCATTTGTGTAATTAGAATCTTTAGCTTTAAGTTCCGAGCCCTTTAGCCTTGGGGCAATAAGTCCGTCAGTTTTCGTAGTATCTGTGGGGGAAGCTACAATATCCAATGTTGCCTTTGGATCGGGTGTACTGATGCCAATCTGTGCGAAAGCTGATACTCCTGTTAAAAGTGTTGCTGCTAAAATTAAATTTTTCTTCATTGCTGTTGGGTTATATATTTTTTTAATCTTAATAGTATACAGTTCAGTAACTGCACTACACTTTTGGTGCAATGAACTGTGGGTATTCAAAATGTTTTATTATGGATAAAAAAGAAATCTTGTCTAAACAGATATGACCGATATGAGTTTATATAAAAGATGACGGCCTGGGTAAAAACCTGGGAGGCTTTATCATAATAAATTCAAAAGTCTCATCATATCCCTTTAACACAGCCATTCTCAGATTAATGAGCTTTATATTATAATAAGCCCCAAACATTGTAAAAGCTTTAGGCTTTGTATCTGAATTTTGTTTAACAGCAGAATAAACAATATGAATCTGATCTTCAATCTCTTTGGAAAAAAATCCTGAAACTACAGTTTCATTAGTTATTAATAAATTTCCAATACATACCTGAGCATCTACAAAGCTGCCAATGGCAACACTACATAACAAAAACAATCTCCATATAAAATGGGAAAGTCCTTTTCTGAATGTTATTATTTGTGTTTTCATTGTGTTAGAAAATAGTTTTAGTGTTGGGGCAAAAAATGAATAGGTAAACAATCGCATTTTACGGTTTAAATATTCTTCCTTTTTTGTGAATTATCTGTGTTTTTCAATCCTCTTTATTCTTATCAATTAGAATGGGCAAATATTCATTATTTTAGTGTTCAATAGCAAGTTCCTCACCCCCTACAAAAGCTATACATAAAATTAGTATATTGATTTTCAGCTATTTATTTTAATAACTCTAAATTTAAGAAACAACATAATCATTTAAAGGCCGGGATGATTTGATACTCTTTTCAAAATAAAAAATAAGCTAAGCTTTTCATGAAGTTTATTATACCAATACTATAATTTTGAATGAACATTTCTGAACATTTCAATAAGGTTTTTTATTTTTATATTTTTACTGTTTATCATTATTCTGTATATAAGCCCATATTCTGCAAAAGCATTTTAGAAGTGAGAAATCCTGATTATTATTGAATCCCTCCCTTCATCGGAAATTCAAGGATGTATTCTTTCAACCGATGGATGTTCTTTCCACAAAATCAAAGACACTTATAGAATTTAAATTCAAGAAAAAAATAAAAATCCATTTTGCAGCAACTTAAATTCATTTATACAGTAATAATAAATCAACCATTTTTCAGCTTATTATTGCTATATTGCTCTGTATCTTTATCCCAAATAAAAAACCATCGGCTTGCCTGCCAATGGTTACTATTATTTAAGGAAAGATGAAAGAACCAGAATATTATCCTTCTCTTCTCATCCAATTGTTAAAGTCTATCTCTGAAGGGATATTGTATTTCTTACGGAGCCTGCTTCGCCTCATTTCAACAGCTCCCAGGGTCACGAATGTATAAGTAGCAATGTCTTTGGCAGAAAAATTCAGGTATGCCATTGCGCAGAAAGACAGTTCACTACTACGGATTTTGGGATCATATTTTTTTAATTTTTGTATAAAGTCCGGGTATAATTCTGAGAAAAGGGTTAAAAATCCAGGATTATTATTTTTTGCCAAAACAATAAGATCATTGAATTTATTTTCCTCTATTTTCTTTTCGAGTCCCACAGTCACCTGGCTCATTTCAGAAAGGGTCTTTTTATTTTTATAAATTAATCTTTTGTTTTTGAGATGCCATCTGTACCAAAATAAAGCAACAATGATTAATAAAATAGCTATAGATACAATAAGATACACATATTGTCTGCTTTTCATCTTGTTTTCATGGTCTTTCTGATCGAGAACCTGGCTTAAGGCCTGCTCTACCACTTCTTTGTTGGCTGTATCAAGAGAATCACTTAGCTTTTGATATTGATAAAGATACTCATTGGATTCTTTGAGGTCAAGTTTATTCTTCATAAAATAATCTCCAAGAACCCTGTACAAGTGTTTGGCTGCATCTTTATCTTCCAGATCAACTGCATTTTGAAGTGCCTTACGGTAATAATAGATAGCCTTTTCTTTATTTCCTTTCGCATCTTCAAGGTCTCCATAATTCTCCAAAACGTAGAATAAATAAGTCCCTTTATATTTTTCGAGCAGAGCCAATGATTTGTCCAGATATTCCTGAGCCTTTGCATAATCTTTCCGGATAGTGTACATCTGTCCCTTTTTTGCATAAGTTCCGCTAAGATCGAAAAAGACATTTTCCTCTTTCATCTTTTTTAAAACATCTTCTTGCCGCTGTACATATACCCAGGCAGAATCATGTTGGTTCATCTGAGTATGAATTTCTGCTAAGTTTTCATATGCCCAGTATGTTGACATTTGCCTTCTATAAGAATCTTTGATTTGTTGAGAAAATTTCAATTGCTGATAAAATTCCTTAAGGGCCAGTTTCCTCATCTTAAGCAGTCCATATGTTCTTCCTCTCAGCCTGCAGACCTCAACCTGTATATCTATAGAAGACGAAAAATAGGACTCGTGTTCTGCATTTTTTAAATACCCTAATGCTTCATTATATCCTCCTGTTTCAGCCAATACCTTGGCGATGTAGATATTTGCCAAAGTTTTTCCTTTCGAATAATCAATTTTATCTGATTTTTTTAAAGCTTCATTAGTACTCTTAAGAGCAGAAACTAATTGTACTTCAGAAAATTCTGTAAAAGACTTATCTAAAAGACTATCCACTTGCTTTTCCATACCAGTTTGAGCCTGAATAAAGAGGCCGCTCAATAAAAGAAAAAGAATATGGAAATTTTTCATCAAATCAATGAGATTAAGAAACAAAATACACCTATAAATAAGATGAACACAAAAATATCATTTATACAACAATGAAAAAAGTGAAATTTCATAGATTTTTGTCGATAAAAAATGGCTTCATACGGATATTTATAAAAAAGCTATATCTACCCTAAACTAAAGAAAATGGAGATTTCCCCCATTATAGATGCCATGATGAGTAAAGACATCCTAAAAGATTTTCCATAAAAATAAAATAATCCTTACAATATACGAATTGTAAGGCTCAACAAACTTATTGATGAGTTTTTCAGAGAGAAAAATCAGTTTCATTTTATGAAGAAAAGCGTCATATTTCAACAAGGTAACTTACTAAAATATGCAGAACCTAATTGCAGACTTCATCTCCTCAGCTTATTTTACAATGTTCCATTCTTGAAGCTAAACGGTTATTAAAATCTACTGGTTGGGAAACCTGAACAAATGAAGAAGACCGAAGGAAGAACTGTTTGTGGAGATCAACTAAATTAATAATAAAATTCATTATAAAAAGCAGGAAATCTTTTGAAGATCTCCCCTTTTTTGTCTTAAATTGATACACAATAAATCATGACAATGGAACTGAAATTAAGCATCCTCGATCAGACTCCCATTATTAAAGGCAGCAATGCTGCTTTGGCGCTACAAAATAGCCTCACATTAGCAAAAATGGCTGATGAATTGGGCTATCACAGTATTCTGTATTCAGAACATCATGGGGTGGAAGCTTATGGAAGCTCTAGTCCGGAAATTCTGGCGGCAACAGTTCTTGCTAACACAAAAAACATTAAGGTGGGCACCGGAGGAATTATGCTTCGTAATTATTCTGCATTTAAAATTGCAGAATGGGCTAAAATGCTCGCTACACTCTACCCCAACCGCTTTATACTCGGGCTAGGGAAAGCTCCCGGAGGACTGAAAGATGCTGTATTGGCACTGAATGGCCATAAACTTCCTGTCCTCAACAACATCAATGAAAAACTGGAAGAAATTATAGCCTATGTAAAAGAACAAGACTATAAGAATACAGACCTGTTTGCTCAGCCTTCCCATGTTTCAGTATTACCAGAGATCACTTGGCTGGGTTCTGGAGAAAATTCAGCAAAAGAAGCGGCTAAATACGGTATATCCTACTCCATGGCCGATTTCATTGCAGACGGATCCAATACTGAAATCCAGAAAATATATCAGGAAGAATTTAATCAATTCGGGTATAGAAACCGACCTTCTTTTCAGGCAGCCCTCTCAGTTTCTGTTGCGGAAACTCAGGATCAGGCACGTTATAATGCATTCGGAATGGTATATCAGTTCCTTGAATCCAGAAAAATTTTAGCTCCAAGTATGCTAAAACCCTCTGAAGAAGTAGAAGCCCTTTTTGATAACAATGAAGACAAAAAATTATTTAATGCTTTGCTAGATAAAGTTGTAACAGGAACTCCTGAAACTATACATTCAAAGCTTGAAGAAAAAGCATTACAATATGGAACTCAAGATCTTGTCCTATTATCCAATATGTTCAGAGAAGAAGACCGGATTTTCACATATAAAAGTCTGGTTGAATAATAAACCCGCCCTTGCGCGTAACAGTGACAGGTTTATTTTCTTATTTTAATCCTTATTTCAAATTTCTGGATTCCAATTCCCTTTCTAATGCCTGATTACGCCTGTTCCATTGCGTTCCCAGAAATATAGCAAAAATTAAGGGAAAAAGTGTAAAAAATCCAATACCATAGGTTACACCCCCATAAACAGCAATACCAATAGAAAACCCTATAAGAACAGCAGTGATTATTTTATCCGATTTGGCTTTACCTTTTTTTGCTAATAATTCCTGATCTGTTAATTCATTTAATTCTTTTTCTGCCATGATTATTGTTTTTTAGTTTTTTTGAAGTTCCGCTAACTTATAAAAGTTTTACTTTCTTAAATGAAAAATCTTTGCAGAATTCCATTAATTGGCTGCTGGATCAACAAGTTCAGTAGTAATTCCAATCGATTTTAAAAGATTTTTATTATCAAAAAGCAATGTTGTAAAGTGCTTTCCTCTCTTGAAAATAAGTTGTGTTCCTTCCGGAAATTCACTGCCAGCACCAAGCTTTTGAGCTTTTGCATCATATTTTTTGAATTGAAGTTTAGCGCTTTCTAATGTTGTCTTGTTCATGATAAGGCCATATGGCAGACCACTAACGATCACTGGTTTATGATCAGGTATATCAAAAAACATCTCATTAATAACATTATTTTTTCCAAGATCTGTATAAAGTTCCAATCCTGATTTCGTAAGCCATTTAGCATATTTTTCACCATTAGCATCTTCATAGAATACAGCTTTTGCATTCAATGCCTTCGAAATTTTATCCGTTGTCTGTGGAAAAGCAAATTCAGAGTTTTTATCCAGCAACGAATTCAGAGCAGCAGATTTTTGCGAAAACGCAGTACAGCTTAAAAATTGAAAAAGTACTGCAAGAACTAAGGTGAATGGTTGTATTTTCATATTAACTTTTTAATGGTTTTCGGGTTTAAAGATATTAAAATTACAAAGAATAGACAGTAAGCTTGAGGATGGAAGCCGGAAGTTATTATTTAACCAACAAAAGCTTACCCTCAAGATAAGTTATCATTTTTCATATTTTAAATAATTTTCTATTTTCAGCTCCAAGCTCTTCTTTAGATCAATAATGAACGGTTATTGATAGGCGAAACCGGGAAAAAATAATGTAAATTTGCCCTATTATACCGCAAAGGTTAGGTTTTTACTTTTTAATATAATGAAAAAAACAGCATTTTCTTTACTGGCGCTTTTGTTACATATGGCTTGCCAGGCACAAAATTTTGACGTTATTCCATTAGGAATTTATGGAGGAGAACAGGAAGATAACTTATCTGCTTATTTGGTAGGGGCAACCCAAGACAATACTTTTCTTTGCCTTGATGCAGGAACGGTAAACACAGGAATCCGAAAAGCCATTGAACAGAAAAGCCTTAATGGCCCGGAAGAAACGGTTCTGAAAGATCAGATCAAAGGATATTTTATTTCCCACGGTCATTTGGATCATTTATCCGGCCTTATCATCAACTCTCCAGCTGATTCTAAAAAAGATATTTTTGCCATCCCATCGGTAGTTCAAATTCTGCAGAACCATTATTTCATTACAGATACCTGGATCAATTTTGCAGATCAGGGTCAGAAACCTATCCTTGGAAAATATCATTATAATGAGCTTCAGGAGGGTGTAGAAATACCGACACAAAAAACGTCTTTTTTCTTAACGGGATATGAGCTGAGCCATGTAAATCCTTATAAAAGCAGCGCAGCCCTTGTAAGAAATGAAAACCATTACCTGCTTTACCTGGGCGATACCGGGGCAGACCGAATCGAGAAATCTGACCGTATGGAAAACCTTTGGAAAAATGTAGCTCCACTGGTACAGAAAAAGCAACTAAACACCATATTGATCGAAGTTTCTTTCCCAAACAGTCAACCTGAACATTTGCTTTTTGGCCATCTTACACCTAATCTATTGACAGAAGAACTGGAAAAACTGAAGGAAAAAACAGGACGTAAAGATCTGGAAGGTCTTAATATTGTGGTTACCCACAGAAAGCCTACAGGAAATAATCCTGAGATCATTAAACAAGAGTTATTAAAAAACAATCCTTTAAAGGTAAAATATATTTTCCCGGAACAGGGTAAAAGAATTAACTTGCCTTAATAATATAAAAGCGATGAGACATAGGTTTCATCGCTTTTTATTTTGATATACCCGAAAACTGTCCGGTTAATTGATTATTTCTCCTTTATTATTTTCCAGCTTTCCACGGAATTTTTGAAGCTCTTCAGGACCTGGCTTACTCCATGTTGCTTCCCCAATAATTTTCAATGGAGCTTCTGACCGATAAGAACGGGTGAGATTACCCGGAAATTTTTTATCCGTCAGATTCGGATCATTTTCAAAAATACCTGTGGGTTCTACAATATATACCCGTTCGGTTCCATCTCCTTTTGCTAAAGCCGCCGCAAGCCCTGCACCATTCACCAATGCCGTAAAGTAAATATGGTTCATTTTGAGTTCAGACTTATAATTGGAATCCCCTCCTGCTACTAACAGGTCATCTATTTTCAGATCTGCTTTTGTCCCATGATAAAAAGGTCCTTTATCAAATATTTTATCTTTTACAGACACCGCCAACTCATTATATTTTTTTGCTTTTTGTGGATCAGAAAGTTCTTCATAACATTCAGCAATCTTTAAATAAAGAGAATATAAAGCACTTTTAGCACTGTCATCATTTGTACTTAAAGCATGCTGCAAAGCTGTTTCAAGCCACTTTAACCGTTCGGAAGGTGTTGTTTGATGTCGGGCCATATAATAAGCAGCAAGAAATTTTTCAACATCGTCTGCTGCTTCATTCCAGCCTTGTTCAAATAGCTTTCCGGCTTCTTCAGATTTGTCTTGCTCTTCCATGGCCATTCCCTGGATGCAAAGCTTAACAATGTTATTAAATGGTGAAAATTCCATGGTATAATTATTTTGTTCTATGATGGATATAAGGGTTTCAATCTCACCAACAAATGTATACAAATATTCTCTCTGCGTTTAACACTATCGGATAAAATTATACATTCTGCGTTTTCATAAATAATCAAAAATATAAGTCTACTGAACTTATTTGCTACAATTAATTACGATGACAGGATCATTACCCTGCATACACTCTTCCCACTCTATCAAAACGAACTGGAATATAAAATAGAAAATGGATATGGGAAATTTTTTGACGTATTGATAGAGGGCAATATTCCGGATATTTTCAATAATAATCGTAAAAATTTATTCGGATAATCCAATTGAATGAAGAATCTGATGGTTTTATTTTTCTAAAAGAGTATTGTTTTTTATTTCTTTCTGATAATGATATCACCTTCTGACAGTTTAATATTCTCATCATTTATCTTAAGCTCAACCCATTGCATTGGATCATCCGATTCACAATCGTTCATGATTCTGTAATCGGAGTATCCGGTATGGGAATCCGGAAGCTCAAAAATCGCATCAATGGTCTTTTTACTGATCTGAAAACGATCAAACACCTCCAATAAATGAATAACGTTTGATAGCTCTTTCTTTAACAGTACATTAGATTCTTGATCTCCTTTCTTGCTGATTAAACCGTTCAGTCTATTAATTTCTTTAGTAATAAATTCTTTTGCACTCTTCATTATCTTATGAATGTTGTCAGCAAAAGTAATTATTTTAAAGCTTCCTCTCTTCGCAACTCCTAAAGAGAGTGTTTTTGTTTACAATTTAATGGAATTTACATACAATTTGTAATGCATCACTAAATATCAAACTTTATTTTATGGAATAAATGTGCAATTTTTACGAAATTTGAATATGGCTTTATTCTTAACTTCTGACAATGTCTATAAACTGTACAATATTGATCCTTCAAAAAAGATGGAAGGCATCGTTATTCTCCATCAACAAAACCATCCTGGAAAAGAATTTACTGAACACACCCGCGTATTTGATGGGTTATTGTTAGGATTTATGATACAGGGATCCATGAAAGCTCAGATCCACTTTATGGAATATGAACTCAATGCAGGAGATATTGCAGTCTTACAACCACAATTGATGATTGACACTCAATCTCTGAGTGAAGATGCTGAAATTGTAACCATTGGACTTTCCTTAGATTTTATTGCCGCCTTTCCGATCCTACGTGAATTTGTAATGAACCATCAGATCCGGTGGCAACCGGTTATCAGACTTCGATCTGAAGAAACAGATCTACAAAAAGAACTTGTAGCATTAATTCAAAACACCTACCACAAAAGTCCCAGTCCAAGGAAGGCCGAGATACTGAGGCATCTTGTGATTGCTATGATGTGCATGATTTCAGAAGCTTACTCAGATTTAGCAGATCACAATAACTTTATTAAAAGCCGTACCCATGATATTATCGATGGTTTTTATCTATTGATTTCAAAATATGCTACCCAGCAGCGAAATGTTACATTTTATGCGGAAAAACTTCATTTAACACCACAATATCTGTCCACTTTTCTAAAGCAGAAAACAGGAAAATCTGTACTGCAATGGATTGACCATGCCATGATTCTGCATGCTAAAACGTTACTTAAATCAACAAGTTTATCCATTAAACAGGTTGGCTATGAGCTGAATTTCGAAAATTCAAGTGTATTCTGCAGATTTTTCAAAAAGATCACCGGAGTTTCACCAAGAACTTTCCGGAACGGGTTATAAACGACAGACATTTCTACTCACAGATCTTATAAATTGTATACAAACACTACAAAATTGTAAAAGAAATCGGGCACTCCCTGTTTTACTTTTACACCATGAAAAATTCAACAAAAAAGGCAGCAATGGGATTCATATTTATAACCTTGCTCATAGACATTACAGGATGGGGAATTATTCTTCCGGTGGTTCCCAAACTGATTAAAGAACTTATTCATGGGGACATCAGTGAAGCCGCACAATATGGTGGCTGGTTAGGATTTGCCTATGCATTTACACAATTTATATTTTCTCCCTTGGTTGGAAACCTCAGCGATCGGTATGGAAGACGTCCAGTTATTCTAATTTCTCTTTTGGGATTTACTGCAGACTACATTTTTCTGGCTCTCGCTCCCTCCATCCGTTGGCTATTTGTAGGAAGAATTATTGCCGGGTTTACAGGAGCCAGCATATCCACAGCAAGTGCATATATCGCTGATATCTCAACTGACAAAAACAGAGCTAAAAATTTTGGTATGATAGGCGCTGCCTTCGGAATGGGATTCATTATCGGACCCATTATTGGTGGGCTACTGGGCCATTATGGAGCAAGAGTTCCTTTTTACACTGCTGCCGGCCTGTGTTTTTTAAATTTTCTTTACGGATACTTTATTCTTCCTGAAAGTCTTGATAAAAACAAACGCAGACCTTTTGACTGGAAACGGGCTAACCCGGTTGGGTCACTGCTCTTTTTAGGAAAACATCGTGAAATTTCCGGTTTAATCATCGCTTTGGTCCTTATTTATATTGGAATTCATGCCGTGCAGAGCAACTGGCATTTTTTTACAATGTATGAATTTGGCTGGGATGAACGGATGGTAGGAATCTCTCTTGGAGTGCTCGGTTTATTGCTAGGATTGGTTCAGGGTGTTTTGATACGATGGACAACTCCTCAACTGGGAGAATACAAAAGTATTTATTATGGTTTGATATGCTATTCGACAGGACTTCTCTTGTTTGCATTTGCCAGCCAGGGATGGATGATGTTTGCCTTTCTTATTATATACAGCCTGGGAGGAATCTGTGGCCCTTCACTTCAATCAGTTATCACTAAACATATTCCTTCTAATGAACAAGGTGAGCTTCAGGGAGCATTAACGAGTTTAGTAAGTGCAACCTCCATCATCGGTCCCCCAGTAATGACAAATTTATTTTATTATTTTACTCACGAAAAAGCTCCTTTCGAATTTTCAGGAGCCCCATTTTTGCTGGCTTCCATTTTAATGTTCGTTAGTGTAATTATTATATATTTTGTTTTTGAACGAAAAAACAGAATATAATATTGAATCTCAGTACAACCCTAAACATATGTATAGGATAAAGAGAGTATTCAGCAGTAAAAAGGTAATTCGGGCCAGCTAAAGCTGGCCCGAATTACCTCTACTCCGACAATCTATTGATTAAGTTGTTCTTTTATAACTTCAGCAGCCTGTAAAATAGCTATTTGTATAACCGGCACACCTGCTAAAGAATTCAACAGGCCGTAGTCATAAATTAGACCGCTGTATCTTGTAAGGGTAACTTATTCAGCTACTTCATTTAATTTTTTTGCATATGCTTCTCCTTTATCATGAAGCACATTATTTTCTGCCGTGTGAACCAAAGCCGGAAGTAATCCTTTTGAGTGTTCTATGGAAGCCTGCAAAGCGGGAAGCATATACTCCCCTATATCCCTAGGTATCAAACAGATCTTTATCCCCTAACTATTTCATTACGTTTTTTTGTAAGAAATCAGCCTTCGGAAAATTCATTATATGAAACGGTCTCAAAATCTGAGTCTGTCACAGTATGAATGATTCAAGCAGGCATTGTTAAAAATCAATTATATTTCCAATTTAAATATTGAATAGTTATTAAATAACCCGAGTTCGGGATCATAAAATTAAGGATAATAGGCTGGAAGCTGGAAGAGAGAGGTTGGAAGTTACTACCGGAGCTACAATTTCTGATGTTGCCGTAAAATTTGATGAAACAGTCTTTAAAGGAATAATATTCAAAACTTTAGAAACATTTCGTAAGTCTAAATAAAGTACATGAAAACCTCCTCTCTGCTGGCCAAGTCAAAAAATATTAAATTTTATTGAAAAATATTTTGCCATAAATTAAAAACTCCCTATATTTGCACCACTAAAAACAACGATATATTCGGAGTTTAAGGAGAGTTGGCAGAGTGGTCGATTGCGGCAGTCTTGAAAACTGTTGACTGTAACAGGTCCGGGGGTTCGAATCCCTCACTCTCCGCTGGTTGAGAAACTAAAATAAGCTAAAACGCTGTAAACATCAATGTTTACAGCGTTTTTTGTTTTACGTTAGTATCAAAGAAAATCAAAAAAGGCCATATTAAAAGTGACCTATTTAGTGACCTATCGTGAAAATATCAAAATAGGTCACTAAAATCTCTGGAAAACCTGACCAATAAGGAGTCTAACGATTGAACATCTTGCAAAAAGTGGTAACAAAAAGTAAATTATTAAATAATTAAAGTTATCACACAATGAACAAAACATTCAACCTGCTATTCTTTATAAAAAAGAATAAAATCAGAACAAATGGAACCGCTCCTATCTACTTACGAATCACGATAGACGGCAAGGCAGCAGAGATTGCGGCTAAAAGATATATCGACCCAAAGAAATGGGATAATAAATCACAGAAAGCCATAGGCAATAGTCAAGAAGCCAAAACATTGAACTCTTACCTTAAAAATTTGGAACAGCAAGTTTACGATTTTCATTATCTTATGCTCAAAGAAGAAGACTTCATAACTGCAGATAGTTTAAAATCTAAACTGCTTGGGACTGACATTTCCACAAGAATGCTAATCCCCATTTTCCAGGATCATAATGATAAAGTAGAAGCATTGGTGGGTCAGGATTTTGCTCCCGGTACATTGGAACGATACAAAACTTCCTTAAAACACACACAGGAATTCCTAATCTGGAAATATAAAACTTCTGATATTGACATTACAAAGATCGACCACGCTTTCATTATGGATTATGATTTTTGGCTTCGTAGTGTACGCAAATGTGCGAACAATACAGCAATAAAGTATATAAAGAATTTCAAAAAGATTATTAGGTTATGTATGGCGAATGGCTGGCTTGCTAAAGATCCCTTTTTAGGTTACAAAGCAAAGCTTAAGGTGGTGGAACGACCGGTATCTTAACAGAGAAGAAATTCAGGCGATTTATGATAAGGAATTTGCATCGGACAGATTGAATCAAGTACGTGACATTTTCCTTTTCAGTTGCTATACAGGATTAGCTTATATAGATGTTAAAAAATTATCGAAATCTAACATCACTCTCGGAATAGATGGCGACAAATGGATATTTACAAATCGTCAGAAAACCGATACTTCAACCAGAGTGCCATTACTACCTTTAGCGCAGGAGCTGATTTTAAAATATGAAGACCATCTGGAATGTGTAAATTTAAATGTATTGTTTCCTGTCCTCAGTAATCAAAAAATGAATTCCTATCTTAAAGAAATTGCGAATGTTTGTGGAATCAACAAGGAATTAACATTTCATATAGCAAGGCATACATTTGCCACCACTGTAACGTTATCAAATGGTGTCCCCATAGAAAGCGTAAGTAAAATGCTGGGGCATACAAATATAAAAACGACTCAACATTATGCAAAGATTCTTGATCAGAAAGTGAGTGATGATATGGCGATTTTGAGGAAGATATTTAAAAGTAAAGAGTAAAAAGCTCTGTAGATTAGTTATTAATAATTGAAAAAGTTTTACAGTACAGTGATAATTGATTCTTCTATAACTTAAAAGAATGAAATTTTGTTACCTATAGTTCTAAATGAAATTTAAAAGAATTGTTGAGCGATTAGTTGAGTTAAGTTACGCTTTGTTTTCTTTTTATTACGATCAAATATATTATTGAATATCATTCATATTATTGCTGTAATGTGTAAATTTGATATTAAATCGTCACGGTATTAGAGAAATTATTAGAATATGTTTAGAAGCTTGGGAATTTTTTTAGATTTTGAAATACAGTTATTCAATCAAAATATTGAAATCAAAACCATTGAAAATTTGTACAACACATTTCTCGAAAATAAAGTTCCAATCCATCCTAATGGACATTTAGCTGAAAAAAATTGGGATTTTTTTTTCTTTCCTTGACCCAGATAGTCATCTGATAACTTTTGGAAACATTGAATTAAAAATTCTAAAATATTAATTATGCGAATAGCTTTTACGGGTTCACATAGAGTGGGAAAAACAACTTTGGCAGAAGAGATTGCTGAAAGTTTATCTGATTATAAATTTATAAATGAGCCTTATTTACAACTTGAAGAAGAAGGATATCTATTTTCGGAAATACCAACATTGGATGATTACATTGAGCAATTCAATTTTTCTGTAGAACAACTACAAAATAGTGATGATAATGTGATTTTTGACAGGTGTCCATTAGACCTATTGGCATACACTTATGCGGTAGGAAAAAAGAAAAATATATCCTCTCTCTACGAAGAGATGACCACAGCAATTGCTGAAATTGACCTTTTAGTTTTTGTTCCCATAGAAAAAGTCGATTTAATATCCTGTCAGGAATCAGATTTGCCCAATCTAAGACACGAAGTAAATTATATTTTAGAAGACTGGATTGGAGATTTTAGCAATGAAATTCTAGAAGTTATGGGGACTTTAGAGGAAAGGAAAAAGCAAGTATTGGATAAGATAACTAATATTGAGAAATAGAATCTTGTCTATATTTTATACTTTATTTGTAAAGGTTTTTCTCTAAAAATTATTGAATTTTGCTAAGAATTTTTTGCAGTAATTAATTTTGTTAATATTAAGGATTTTTTTTCGGTTTCAGCATGTGCTAAAAAATTTTAGATGACAAAATTAATACGTATTGCGAGAGAGGGATTCGAACCATTGTCTTAATCCCTTTATTAATAAGCGTTTCGCTGCAGTATCTTGTAAGAGGCCCTAAATAGGACATTGGCAAAAAGCAGTAAAATCCTAATTTAAATTTTACTTAGTAAAACTAAGAATTTCCTTTCGAATTTGCAAATATTTGGACTAAAATTTAAACGGCTTTTTGAACTGCTCACAGTTAGAATTTGGATATTGATTCCTTTCAGATTTGGAAAATTCTTATCCAAATCAGTAATTAGCATTCTTTGAACCTTAATGAGTTAGCAATCCCTATTTATCATTATATTCAATAAAGCTAAATCTATCTATGATTCAAAACCAATTAAAATTTCGTATTTTTTAAGAACACCACTTAAGTTAATCTTGTTCTTTCGTTAATGAACCTTAACAAAATGCTCCTCGAACTTCAGAGTTAATGTTTTCAAGTCTGTTTTTCCATGAGCTAGTTTTTTCTTTTTGTATACTTAGACGCAGGTTTTAATTCTCCTGCAAAATCAAGCATAACAATTTGACTGCCTATAAATGGATTGTAGGAAGGCTGATAATCAATATAGCCCAAAGAATGAAGATTCTTAAGACATTTGTGATAAGTGGCTTTTGAATTTATTTTACTGATTCTCATTACTTCATCCCTAGAAATACTGATTGGATTTCTAAAACGGTTGAAATTCCAGAATTGGAACAAAGCTATGTACAGACTTATATGGCTAGGATTAAGAGTACTATCTTGAACTACCTTTTCATAAAAACCTGTAAGATGTTTTATGTAATTCATTTTATTATTTTTAGCTTTAGTTAGAAACAATTAACCCTTATTATTTAACATTTTTTCGATGTCTTTGTAGTTATAGTACAGTGTACCTCCAACGCGAGTATAAGATAAGTTACCATTGACGCGTAGATTTTGTAATGTTCCAGTAGAAATTTTCAGAAGTTCTTTAACCTCTGATGATCTTAGCCATAATTTCTGTTCTGAACTTTTGATATTAAAAAGATCTTTAATGTCTTCAAGCAATTCGATTTTGAACTCCTGAAGATCTTCACTAGTAACAAGGTTTACTCTCATAAGTTTTCTTTTATATTTTACTAAAATTTCTATTACAAAGTTGAAACATCAAGCTTTTGAAAACAATAGCATTAGAGGAAATCGGTCTAATTAAGAGTATTCTGGAATGATCTGGAAAATCAGACGATTAAAAAAGAAAGTATAAGGCTAAGTTGGAATTTATAAACTCATTAAAAAACGTTACAAAGTACTGCAACTATCTTTTTCTAGGTATAGAATTACTATTCCTTTCTTCATATTGTAGATTCCATGTACTATCATCATT
This sequence comes from Chryseobacterium sp. StRB126, assembly GCF_000829375.1. Taxonomy (NCBI): domain Bacteria; kingdom Pseudomonadati; phylum Bacteroidota; class Flavobacteriia; order Flavobacteriales; family Weeksellaceae; genus Chryseobacterium; species Chryseobacterium sp. StRB126. The sequence goes on along the minus strand of NZ_AP014624.1, from coordinate 2,510,705 downwards.
AATTTGATCACTTTTAATAGAATCATCACTGGTTACTACCCTATCAGTGATTGTAAATAATCTCAAATTCTCTTCGCGTCTTTCTCCTACACTATCCACATTCTGATTAAGCTTTAAACTTTCATCCTTTTCTTTTTTATACTGAACAATTAAATCCTTCTTGATATCTGGAAGTTTATCCAGCTTTTTATCCAGTTCTGTAATTTTATTTTCAGTGGTTTTGGTTTGATATTCAATTTCAGTAACATCTATTCCTTTTTCAGCTAGTTTTTCAATTGTTTCTTGAACTTGAGCTTTATGCAGATCAATTGTACTTTGGTAAGATGGCAATTGAGTTGCCCAATATTCTGCATTTGCATCGCCATTTTTCGAATAGCCTTCAATTCTATTATATGAATGTTCAGCTTTGGTAACTAACTCTTGAACTTTCAAAACATCCTCATATTTTCTCAATACAAAGGCACTATCTGCCAGATGCTTATTTTTCTCACTTTCAATCCTTTTTTTCATTAATTCAATTTCAATGTTGGCTCTTGTTTCCGGATTGGTAATAATGGACGTTTTAAGTTCTTGTGTACTGATGTCAGAAATATCCAGAACATCGGCACCTTTTTTCATTGCTTCTAAATACCTTGCCTGTTTGGACTGCAGTTTTTGAAGCATAAAAACATCAATACTGTCATTGGTCAGCATAAAATTAATTCTCACATTTTCGTTTTTATTTCCTTGCCTCCACGCTCGTCCTTCCACTTGTCGGAGTGACGTAAAATTATATGGCAACGTGAGCATATAAACATCTGTTGTGTTTTCCTGAAGGTTCATTCCTTCCTGAATGGCTTCACTGCCAATGACTACTTTTATTTTTCCTTCAATAAAATCATTTTGAATAGAAATTCTTTGATTTTTATTGGTAGCTCCGGTAATAATTCCGATTTCTTCGGGTTTGTAACCGATTTCTATTATTAGATATTCTTTTAGTTTTGGAAATTGAGCAACCGCCAATTCAGAATAGATAATTTGTCCCGATTCCGGAATATCCTTTTTATTTTGCCGAATTAAATCCAATGTCAGTTTCAACTTTGATGAATTTTCTACAAATTCTTTTATAGTGGGTTCTTCGTCATCATAAAATGGCGACAGATAGGGAGAAATTGCAATTAATCGAGCATTGAGAATATGCGTTAAAATTGCTCCCTTCTCCACCTTTTTTGTTGATGGCAGTTCTTATCTCATTATTTATAGAAAGAATTTTGTCTCCTTCTTTAGTCAGCGCAAGATTTCTCGATTCTAATTTATAATCATCAATTGAACCTGACACTTTTATCTCACCCCACTTTCCCTCGATATGTTCTGAATTTGGAATACGCAAGTGATAAGTCCAGGCGCCTTTTCCTGGCTCATAGATGAGCTTGAGTTTCTCATTTTTTATAATATAATCCATAGATTTTTTAGTTTTTTATAGAATATTAAAGTCAATTGTTTTTAATTTCACCTTATCCGTGTTAAAAACAACGATTAAAAATATGATCATTCAAAGATAAAAAAATTACAACATAATATACTTTTTAGTATATTTGCATTATAATTCAATACCAATGTTGACCAAAGCAGAAAAAACAAAGCAATTTATTCTGGAAACCGCTGTACCTCTTTATAACAAGAAGGGTATCTCTGGCGTGAACATTGACAACGTTTTGGATGAAACAAAACTGACCAAAGGTTGTCTCTACGGCCACTTCGAAAATAAAGATGACCTTACCGAGCAAGTGATTGAATTGATGCTAAAGAAAGTGTCTGACAAAATGCATTTGGCAGTTTCAAATGCTAAAACAACTAAAGCGAAAATATCAGCCTTCTTGGATTTCTACAAAGACCCAATAAACACTTACATTTCAGGAGGTTGTCCAATTTTCAACACAGCCGTGGAAGTAGATGACAATTTCCCGGTCATCAAGCAAAAGGTTGCAACATTGTTCAGAGTCGGGCAAGAAGGACTTAGTTCTATCCTTAAAGAAGGCATTGCGAACGGCGAATATTCTACCAAACTCGACCCTGTTGTTTTTGCATTCAAACTTGTGGCATCTGTAGAAGGCGGTATTGTAATGTGCCGAACGATGGACACGATGAAACCGATGCAATCACTCATCAAAAATCTAAAAGCAGAATTAGAACAATACGCGATCTAATTTTTTTTAATTAAAAATAAACTAAAAAGTATATTTTAAAACATATTCTATTATACATCATATTTAAAAACAACAAAATTATGAGTCATACAACATCCTTATTTGAGCACTTTCAACTCAACGATTTAGAATTAGAAAACAGAATGGTAATGGCGCCATTAACCCGTAGCCGTTCCGACAACCCAGAACATACCGCCACAGAATTGAATGCAAAATATTACAGCCAACGTGCATCAGCAGGTCTTATTATTACGGAAGGAACTGTCATCAGTGAAGAAGCAGTTGGTGTTATCAACGTTCCGGGCATTTACAGCCAAGCACAAATTGAAGGTTGGAAACTCACCACCTCAGCCGTTCACGAGAAAGGAGGTAAAATCTTTGCTCAACTTTGGCATACGGGCGCCAACTCCCATCCCGATCATCACAATGGCAACGCTCCTTTAGCACCATCTGCGTACAACCCGAATGTGGAAGTCTTCACTCCTACCGGATTCAAAAAAAGTGAAAGTTCTAGAGCGATGAGCATTGATGACATCAAACAAACGGTGTCAGATTTCAAACAAGGTGCAATCAATGCTTTCGAAGCTGGTTTTGATGGTGTGGAATTACACGGTGCGAATGGCTATCTGCTACAGCAATTCTTCAGCAAAAACAGCAATCTGCGTGAGGATGAATATGGTGGCTCGATAGAAAATCGTGCAAGAATTCTTTTTGAGATTTTGGATGAACTGAAAAATGTGGTAAATCTAAGCCGTGTTGGAATCCGTCTGAATCCTTCTTTAAACGGTATTATGGGAATCTCAGTAGATGACGAAACCATTGAATTTTATAATTATGTAGTTACTAAATTGAATGAATACGGTTTAGCATACATCCACCTCATTGAGCCATTTACGGATGTTTCAAATAATCAAAACGCGATACAGGAAGTTGCAAAATATTTCCGCAAAATCTACAACGGCACCATCATCATCAACAGAGGATTCAACAAAGAAACAGCTACAAAAATACTCAATGACGGCGACGCCGACCTTGTATCTTTCGGTGTTCCTTTCCTGGCAAATCCTGACTTGGTAGAAAGATTTAAAATCGATGCTCCTCTCAACGCTCCAGACCAAAGCACATTTTACACGCCTGGCGAAAAAGGCTACACAGATTATCCATTTTTATCAGAATAATTTTTAACCAAATTTTTAAAATATCAAAATGAAAACAACAGGAAATACCATATTCATCAGTGGCGGAAGTGCCGGAATCGGATTGGCAATTGCCAAAAAACTAAGTGATGCAGGCAATCAAATCATCATTAATGGTAGAAATGAAGCGCGTCTCCAAAATGCCTTAAAAGAATTGGATAATGCCGTTGCTATCGCAGGTGATCTATCTTTGGAAGCAGACCGAATCCGAATTGCAGAGGAACTCAAAACCAATCATCCGAATCTGAATATCATCATCAACAATGCCGGTTCTGCTTTTATGAATGACCTCAGCAACAGCGAAAACAACGCTGCTGAAAAAGCATATCAGGAAATCAACACCAATTACATCAGCGTGATTCATTTCACTTCGTTGGTTTTGCCACAATTATTAGAACAAGAAGATTCGGCAATCATCAACATTTCTTCGATTGCTGTTTTCAGGTCAAACAAATTTTTGCCCACATACTCTGCCAGCAAAGCCGCGCTCCACAGTTACACCCAAGGATTGCGGGATACTTTTGCAGACAATGATAAATTGAATGTTTATGAAGTTTATCCGCCATTGGTCAATACAGAATTTTCAGCAGAAATTGGTGGTGCTAATGGAATTCCTGCTTCTGAAGTTGCAGATGAACTGTTTTTAGCTTTAGAAAAAGATCAGTTCGAAGTTCCGGTTGGCGATACGAAAAACATCCATAATTTGATAAATCCGATCACAGAGCAGATTCCTCATTAATTTTAAATTTTCTATTATGAAATTAAAAGGAAAAACCATTTTGATCACAGGTGGCGCATCAGGAATTGGGCTCGAAGCTGCGAAGCAATTTTTAGCAATTGGCGCAAAGGTGATCATTACAGGAAGAACCCAATCTAAGCTGGATGCCGTAAAAAAAGCATTTCCATCTATCGTCACGATACAAAGTGATGCCGGAAAAGAAGCTGATGCCCAAGCTCTTTTTGAAAAAGTGAAAGCATTAGGTGGCATTGATATTTTATATAATAATGCGGGCGTTCTTGTGCCGCCTGCAAATCTCGGTATTCCAAATGATAAACATCTTGAAGGTGCAGCATACGAAATGGAAGTTAATTATCTGGGTGTCATCAGGCTGAATAATCTTTTTTTGGATATGCTAAACTCCAGAAATGAATCTGCAATCATCAATACGACTTCGATATTAAGCATAACGCCTTCACTGATCGAGGCAACCTACTCCTCCTCAAAAACCGCATTGGCATTTTACACCATTTCGCTTCGGGAACATTTAAAGATCATTGGAAGCAAAGTGAAAATCTTTGAATTGATTCCACCACTTGTTGCAACAGAAATGACCGTAGAAAGAAAAGATAAAAAAATAACGCCTGAAAAAATGATCGAAGGTCTCATCAATGGTTTGTCAAAAGACCATTACACCATCCGAGTAGGTGACGCAAAAATTTTTAGCTTTATCAATAGATTCTTCCCGAAAATTGGCTTTAATATCAACAATCCAAAACAAAGTCATCAACTTTTAAAAAATTAATAAAATGAAAGCTTTCCTCATCAACAATTACACGAAAGATGGACTTCAGCTTGCAGATGTTCCTGCACCAAAAGTCGGTGACAATGACGTTTTGTTAGAAGTTCATTCCGCCAGCCTCAATCTTTTGGATTCAAAAATCAAAAAGGGCGAATTCAAATTGTTTTTACCCTATCAATTTCCATTAATTTTAGGACACGATGTTGCTGGAATCGTCACGAAAGTTGGCAAGAATGTCAAGAAATTCAAAATGGGTGATGAGATCTATTCACGGGTTCCGGATTTTCACATAGGGACTTTTGCAGAATATATTTCTATTAATGAGAAAGATGTTGCCCTTAAACCTAAAAACCTGACGATGGAAGAATCCGCTTCTATTCCTTTGGTAGCGCTGACTGCTTGGCAAGCATTGGTTGAAAAAGCAAATTTGAAAAAGGGACAAAAAGTCTTTATCCAGGCCGGTTCAGGTGGCGTGGGAACTTTAGCAATCCAATTGGCAAAACATTTAGGAGCAACTGTTGCAACAACTGCGAGTGAAAAAAGTTTCGAACTTTTGAAGAGTCTCGGAGCAGATGTTTTGATTGATTACAAAACGCAGGATTTCGAAACGATGCTTAAAGATTATGATGTTGTACTCAACAGTCAGGACAATAAGACATTACAAAAATCAATCAACATTCTTAAACCAAACGGTCAGGTGATTTCTATTTCAGGTCCGCCAACTCCCGATTTTGCTAAAGAAATGGAACTGCCTTGGTATTTAAAGATTGTGATGTCATTGTTAAGTTTCAGCATCAGAGGGAAAGCCAAAAAGCGAAATATCGACTACTCTTTTCTTTTTATGAAAGCCAACGGAAATCAATTGGAAAAAATCGCAAAACTTATCGAAGCTGACATCATCAAACCTGTAATTGACAAAATCTACCCTTTTGAACAAACCAATGAAGCGCTGGAATATGTTGAAAGTGGACATGCGAAAGGAAAGGTCGTTATAAAAGTTAAGTAACTCAGATTTATTTTCTTTAAAACAAAACATCTATTTAACTCACATGTTATTATTTTTTAAAGTAAATTTTCAATAAATTTTATTAATCATATATTATGAAAACTTTTACAAATAGAGATTTGATTAATTTGATTACAGCAAAGTACACTTAAGTATCACTTAATACCTTCAAAATATTATCTATATCGGTTATTAAATGGTTTGAATAGAATCCTGTTAAGTTCACTTGACAGGACTCTTTATTTCTTAATTCCACCTATAAATCTTAAATTCAATTTCCTTTATAAAAGGATTTATTTTAATTTCGATTTTTTCTTCGTTTTCTTATATAAATATTTCATCTGAGGAATTTCTCAAAAGAAAAAAGATATTAAATTTCAAATATGAATTTTAAAAAACATGTTCAAAATTTAGCAATCATTACTTGCAAATTCGAACGAAAATTCCTACTTTTACTAAGTAAAATTTAAATTAGGATTTTACCGCTTTTTTGCAGGTGACCTATTTAGGGCCTTTTAGAAGATGCTACAGCGCAACGCTTATCAATAAAGAGATGAAGGGAGGTTACAAAATCCCTCACTCTCCGCAAAAAAGGTACAAATCATTTGATTTGTACCTTTTTTCATTATAAAAACTGAATGACAGCCCATGAAAGCTAAACCAATGAAGCGTATACTTCCTGTATTAGCCGTTTTGACCTTTTTCAATTATTCAAACGCTCAAAAAATCATTAGCACTGATATTAATAATTTTTGGATGGCTTATGACAGTATCAAAAAAAATAAAAGTAATAAAAGCGAAATTCTTGAAACCCTCTTTCTTAATAAAAAAACTGATGGATTAAAAGCATTCATGGAAATTAAGAAATTTGGAAAAGAAGATTATTTAAATGCAATCGAGAAATATCCTAATTTTTGGAATACCATCAGACCCAGCACATTCATTGATGCAAAAAAAATTAAAACCATCAATACTGCTTTCAGAAAGCTTGGAAAACTTTACCCCAATAATTCCCAAGGAACTATTTACTACACTATTGGAGCGTTGAAATCAGGCGGAACAACCAATAAAGAAGATTTATTGCTAGGGGTAGAAAAAATAACAGGGAATCAGAACACTAGTGTTTCGGAATTTGAGAATGAAAATCTTCGGAAAATGTTCTTATTCACAAATCCTTCACAATTGGAGCAGGTAACGGTACATGAATTCATCCATACTTTTCAAAAAAACGGGGAAATCAATGTTTTATCAAAGGCTATTAAAGAAGGTTCCTGTGATTTCATTGCAGAACTGGCTTTAAACAAGAAATTTACAGCACATTATCTTGATTATGGGTTCAGAAATTATGAAAAAGTAAAGTCTGATTTTAAAAGCGAGATGCTGAGTAAGAAATTGGAGAACTGGTTTTATAATGGTAACGCTAAAAACCCTGATCTTGGATATTTCGTAGGGTATGTGATTTCCAAAAAATATTATGAAAAATCGACAGATAAGAAAGCTGCTATTAAGAACATCATTGAGTTGGACTTCAATAATGAAACTGATGTACTCCAGTTTTTAGCAACATCAGATTATTTTGAAGATCAAAAAAATGCCGGGCAAATACGCTCTGAATATAAAGAACATCAGCCCCAATTAACAAAGATCATTGAATTTGAAAATGGCAACCAGAATATAAGTACAGATATTAAAAAAATTCAAATTGTTTTCTCAAAGCCCATGAATGAAAAAGTGTCTATCAGCTTTTCAAAAAACGGAAAGGAACATTTTCCGTTAAAAAACATTGTAGGTTTAAACGATTCTAAAACAATTCTAACTATAGAAACAACTGACTTACATCCTGATACGGAATACGACTTTTATATAACAGATAGAGCTACAAAATCTGAAGATGGCTACCCTTTTGATACGGGAGAATATAAAATATCATTTAAAACCGAAAAGAAATAATCTTTCAACCATTTTTCAGACAGTAAAGATGTTTTAGATAGAAACTATCTTATCAATATAAAGTTTTATAATCAACAAAATGGTGTAAAACAGTACTGAAATTAAAGTCGAATCTTCCAATTCAGGGCATCAACAAAAATAATATTACTGATAATCCGACAAATAGATTTTAGTTTATTTTTTTATTTGTGGACTTATTATAATTTTTTCTATATTTGCACCACTGAAAAACAACGATACAATCGGAGTTTAAGGAGAGTTGGCAGAGTGGTCGATTGCGGCAGTCTTGAAAACTGTTGACTGTAACAGGTCCGGGGGTTCGAATCCCTCACTCTCCGCTGGTTGAGAAACTAAAATAAGCTAAAACGCTGTAAACATTAATGTTTACAGCGTTTTTTGTTTTAGCACTAGTATCAAAAAAATCAACATTTTAGTGACCTTTTGAGTAACCTCTCTGAAAAATGACAAAAAGAGGCCACAGAAATTCCGAGGACCTCAACCAACAGAGAGTTTAAACAATATACATCTTGTGAAAAGCGGTCAGAAAAACTAAATTTTAAAACCCTAAAAATTACTCCTTGTCAAACCGCAATACATTGCTCAATCAGAAATACTTCCTATAAATTATTATCTACAATAAGGAAATTCCAAATTCAATATAACATTCGTCAAAATTTAGATAAACATAATATATTTTTTTGCTGGGATTATCCTCCTTCCTTTAGAAGGATCTGTATATAATAAATGTATGGAATTAATCCATTAAAATTTGAGATTTCTTTAAAACCCACCCAAACATGATTAATTTTTTCACAATAATACATTGATAACTTAACAGTTATATATTTTTATTTTTTTTATTCAATTTTGTGTGATTTTTTCTAATATCGGTATTTATTTAAACTTTATTTAATTATTTTAACTATTTAACATTTATTTAATTATCATCTAGTGTTATTTTATAATATTTAATTATATTTGTCATTTATTGATTTTATTAAAATTTAATATTTTTATAATATATGTATCAAAAATTATTATATTCCATTAATAATGAATAATAATTATGAGAAAACTAATAAAAACTGTATTTTTTTCTGTTGGATCATCCAATACAAATTTCCAAGTGTCGGTAAGGAAATTTACTCACTTTGCCAGTCGTCTTTAAGAATAACAAGCGGTTCATCTCCTATAGAAGTGAGATTAAAACTCTTTTTAATTGCTCAATTAAAGGGGTTTAGTGTATGGATACCCTCTGAGTTACTGTAAAAAGAATTACTGAAACAGCAAGTACCTTACACAAATCTGAAACTAACCAACTGTAGTAAATAATAATTAATTTCTATGCAAAAGATAACTTTATTTTGTCTATCCTCTCTTAAAATTACAGATACGCAGGAAGGGATTGGTATAATTAAAAATATTTTATATTCTTTAATGAATATACGGGCAAAAAATATTAATGTTCAGAAAAATAATGCAGGTATATTATTCCCGGCAGTAAACAGGATATTCTTAATCTTTTTTTTGTCTTTGTCCAGTGTATTCTATACTCAGAAATGGTCTCCCGAAAAAATAGACCGTTTACAAGATAAAATAGGAAGCCAATACCTGCAAGAAGGCAGAATTCATGATGGGATTGAACAAACTAAAAAAGCAATACAATTATCAGAGGAAATAAATTATACAAAAGGCCGGGCAAGAGGATATATTCACATGGTAAATTTTCTTCATTCTTTGGGAAAGTACAGTGAAGAACAGGTATACCTGCAAAAGGCAGAATCTCTCTATTATACATTTGATGACGATCCTGCATTACTCTCAGCATTTTTTGCCGCTTACGGAAAAAATTATCATGAATTAGGGTTGATTGAAAAATCTAACGAAAGCTTTGATAAGGCACTAAAGGAAGCTTTAAAAATAAAAGATAAACAGCGAAAAAGAAAACGCCTGCATTATATTTATGGAAATAAGGCTATAAACTTCGGACTGATTGGATATAATGATTCTATGTACTATTATATACACAAAGCTTATAAAATTTTACCCCGAGTAGTAGAAGCAACTAACCTTACAAGCTATTTTCTTGAAAATAAGAAAAATCTAGACTCTGCAAAATTTTATCTTCGCGAGGCTGAAGGTTTACTAAAAAACTCTACGGAGCCATTCGACTATTTAGTCTTTAATTATATGTCTGGCCAGTACTATGAAAATATAAAAAACTATAATAAGGCTTTGGAGTTCTACGAAAAATCTCTCGCCTTATCAATTAAAATGAACAGACCTAAAAATATGATGAAGAATTATAAAGAAATCGCTGAAATATATAATCTTCAGAACAATGTTTATAAAGCTAATGAATATCTGCAAAAGTATACAAAAATTCGGGATAGCTTTGAGAAAGGTAATTTGATCGCTTTACAGACCTCTGGAAAAAAAATCATTGACGATGAAAAGAAACAGATCCAAGAATCGAATAAGAAATGGTATTACATTATTGCAGGATTATTTTTAGGGGTAACAATTCTAATAGTTCTACTAAGTATTGCATATTACAAGAAAGTGCAAAAAAAAGATCTATTGTTGAAAGAAAATACAACAGCTATTTTGCAAAAAGATTTACAGGTGAAAGTATTAGAGCAAAAAGTAAACGAAACTTTTGATGAAATAATACAATTGGCAAAAAAAAACCATCCTGAGTTCTGGGGACGCTTTCAAGAGGTTTATCCCGATTTTCGCAGTAGAATTCTCAGTATTAATCCTACTTTAAAAGTTTCCGAACTTGTATTAACTGCTTATATTTATTTAGGATTCAATACAAAAGATATTGCTAATTATACCTTTAAAGCTGTCCAGACTATAAAAAATAATAAATACAATTTAAGGAAAAGATTAAATATCCCTGCACAGGAAGATATAGTAGTTTGGATAAGAAATCAGACAGGATAAAGAAATTAGAATCTAGGAAGGGTTTCAAATATTTCTGAAAATAGAATATCGCTCTAGGGTTAAAAAATATGATCTGATTAATATGTTTTCCACACTAATTTTGGTAAGGTACTTTGTTGGTACCTTATTTTTTTTGATTTAATTGATGACATTTTTTGCTTTGTGCCTTCAAAAGTTTAAAACTCTAAATTTCTCCACGTAAAAAAATATTTATGAAAAATAATGGATATTTTGATCTTAAAAAACTCATGATTGAAAAGGTAGATAAAACTTTAGAAATACAATATAAAGATCATATCATTGTCTTTAAAAAGTATTAATTCAAGCTGTCTATTGGTATAAGTCCGAAACAAAAAAGTATAGAGAAAAAATAAGACTTATTATATCACTATTGGAGATGTTGCTGTAGCGGTTTCATTAATTTATTATTTTTATTTTCTCCAAATGACAGAAATATGGAAAAAAACAGATCCATTGATTGATAAAACAAGTACAAGACCTTTGATGAAATGATTCAACTGGCAAAGAATAACAGTCGCGAATTTGGTCCACATTTTCAGAAACAGTATCCTGATTTCCGGAAAAAATTTCGGACCTTAAGGTTAATCTTAAAGTTTCTGAACTTATCTTCTGTACATATATTTTTTAGGCTTTACAACTAAAGATATAGCTAAGTATACTTTTAAACGTATACAGACCATCAAAATAATAAAAGTAATTTAAAGAAAGGCTTAATATTCCTATTCAGCATAATACAATCTTATGGTTGCAAAAAAACTCAACGAATAGAACTTACATCTGATTATCAACATTTTGAAACATTGAGTACTTCGTTGGTACCTAAGTTTTTTGCTTACATAAAGTAATTTCATGTGATTTGTAACAAGTAATGCTGTAGTTATTCAGGTTTACTACTAATACAGATTAAGATGAAAAATTATAATGGTATCCCGGCTTTGGTGTAGGATATATCTAAAGGTAAAACACAATTCTAAAAACATATACAATGCAAAAAAAATTTATTATTTATGGAGCTATATTCGTTCCAATGTTCTCTCTAGCCCAAGTGGGGATAAGGACAACTTCTCCCAATGCAAGCCTTCATATGGAGCCAACAAGTATTTCGGCTCCTACGGGGATGGATGGAATTTTGATTCCCAGGGTAAAATCATTTCCTATTGCCCAGTCGAAAGGGCATACCGTTTTCTTATTTCAGCACGCTACACTTCCGGATGGTTTTTATTATTGGGATGGTATAAGCTGGGTTTCCTTTCTTAGCAATTATAACCGGCTGTATGATGATAGTATTTATGCAGTTAGCGGAGTTGGTTATTCTGCTTCGGGAAATACTGAGAATAATGTATTATTCAGTGCATTAAAGGCATATGATACGACAGGTTTCTCTGTTTCGGGTAATCAGATTACTGTAGGAAAAAGTGGAACCTATCTGCTCAGTTTTAATTCCGCATTAAAAAAAACGGTTGGTACAGTCAATGAGAATAGAGCAATTTATACTTACAGGATAAAAAAGAACGGAGTAACAGTTCTGACAACTTCCAACTCCATAACTAATGAAGGCACAACAGCAACTAGCGTGGCGCTTAGCGGAATTTTGAATTTGGCTCAGAATGATGTTATAATAGTTACAGTACAAAAAACTACTGAGACGGGAAGTACATCATACACGGGTTATGGAACCAACTGTATCACAATGACGTACCTGAACGATTAATCTTTAATGCTATGAAAAAGATAACTTTATTTTTCTTAATGCTTCCTTTAGGGTATTTGTTTGCTCAGAATGGGATAGGTATAAATACCAGTGCTCCGCAGGCTCTGCTGGATATACAGGCAAAAAATACTGGTACTCCGGAAAATTCTGCAGGTATATTATTCCCAACTGTAAGTCGCTTTTCATCTGTGGACCCTGTTCAGAGTCAGAATGGAATGTTGGTTTTTTTGGATAACGCAAATACGGCAGGTTTTGAGGGGTACTATTTCTGGGATGATGCAAAAAAACTATGGCAATATATATTCCAGACTAAGATTTTGGGAAAGAATCTATTTAAGACGATTGCTTCAGGAAATGGATTTCCTGTAATTACCAGTAGCGACACAAATACTAATGTTTGGTTTAAAACCCCCTTCACAGGCTTGAAAGCTCCGGATGCGAATTACATGTTACAGAATGGCGATGTAGTTGTAGGAAAAACTGGAAATTATTCAGTATTCTTTACCGGTGGTGTATACAAAAATACTGGTGATCTTGGAGCAACAATAACAGAAGTAGGAGTCTTTATAGATAATGGGGCGAACCCTGTCCTTATAGCCAAATCACCTTTACCGTCAGCAGATAATGCTAAAAGAAGTACCAATCATACGATTTCGAATATTATCACATTAACTAAAGGGCAGAGAATATCGGTACAGACACGGAGAACCAGTTCATGCAGCACAGAAGTTGGGCCGGAGTCTGTTTATACATTAACCTTATCTTATTTGGACTAATAATTATGAAAAATATATCAACTTTACTTATACTTGGTAATATCTTTTGTTTTGGATTTTTAAGTTCTCAGGTCGGCATCAATACCAGTGTCGCCAAAACTACATTAGAAATTAAAACAAAAGATAAAGATAATCCGCTCAGCAACGAAGGAGTAATCGTACCAAGGGTAACATCACTGAATGTAACAAGTGCCAAACAACATGGATTATTGGTTTTCCTCGACTTCGAAGATCCACTCACTGAGGCTATTGAAAAAGGGTTTTATTGGTGGAACAATACAAGTAATACATGGATTCCCATTTTTTCTATGAATAAGATGACTAGGGACAAAACCATTACGTATGTAAGCTGTAAAAATGTATTTGATGAGGGCCCCTTAACTTCTGTTTCAACCAATCTAAGAACTCTTGGTTTTGACAGTACTACACTTATTGCTAATGATGCGGGTAACTTTGCAGTCAATGCTGCTGGAGAACTGGTTGTCCAAAAAGCAGGTACTTATCATGTTCAGGGCGTAATTTCTCTTCACAGTATTACAAATGGTAATAATGCGGCCAGAGATGCCTATGAAGGAGTCATTATGGTAAATGGTGCAGAGCCTGTACCTAATCTACGTACTGCATACGGGTTTCCTAGCGGCCAAACTGTTTTTGACAGCAACACGGCGATTTCCGGGTTTGTGACCTTAAATGTAAATGACAGGATCCGGTTTTCCATTAACAGATATTATAGAGACCCTACTTTTACAGATTCTGCTACAATTACCCCCAATGGTACGCTTTCTAATCTTACGTTGCGGTATATGGGAAATTTTTAAAAAAATTATCTATGAAGTGTAAAAACTGGATAGTCTTATTTTTCAGCTAAGCCTTTGTGGATGCTCTATATTGTATAGAATGCCAATGTATCCTTGTTCAATTTCAAAAGGAAATGCAAATAAACTAAAATGGAAGTTTCAACTCATACTGGTGTTATAAGATTGGCCTTCCTGTGATTTAATGAAAAAAACATAAAAAAAATACACAATGAAAAAAATACAAATATTTGGAAACTGCATTAGTTTCTACTCTTTATTTTGGCCGAGTCTTACAGATACACAAAGCCACAACATAACACTGGATTCAATATAGCTAAAAATGGTTCTCTTACTTTTAATATTACCCCAAAAATTTCTTTAGAGGTTATTTCATAATGCGTATGCATCGGTAATAATGTTTTATGATGAAGATGGTTGTACTAGCAGACACCTGATGATGAAGTATGCTGAAAATGGAAAAACACTACTCTTCATTATAAATTTTATTTCTGCCTGCACCCTTAGCAGATTTTAATGTTGATTAAAATTCAGTAATTCCCCCCTTGATTCAATGAATTTGAAAGTAAGGTAAACCTGGTCAATCTATAAATCATATCGAAAACTCTAAATGTTAAACCTTGAAATAGTATTATTATGAAAAATTTATTATTAGCAACCTTATTGGGATTACCCAATATTATCTATTCGCAGGCAGGAAATGTCGGAGTAAATACAGCAATTCCAGGCAGTACTTTTACCGTGAATGGATCTATAGCGGGTCAATACAAAAGGACATCAGTTTCCACAACCTTGGGTATTGGTGATTTCTATATGGCTTTTAGTGGTTCCTCAGCAGGGACATTTACTTTACCTGCCGCAACAGTAGCTACACCCGCCAGTGGAAATATACTGGGAAGAGTTTATTACATCAAAAATGTTGGAACTGCATCGCTTACAATTACAGCAAGCGGAACTGAACTAATTGATAATCAATCCGGAGCAGGTGTTTCAAGTGTCATCCTAACACCTGGTGGATATACAATGCTTATCAGCAAAGGAACAACAACCGGAACTACCTGGGAGTTAGGAATTCTGATCAATAAAACAACCCCAACAATTGCTGCATTAGGGGCTTCTGATACAGTTACCTATTCTGGAACTACACTAACAAATTTCAATAACAGTATTCCTCAGATTATTCCATTTTCTGTAAGTGATGTTATTGTGAATCAGGGAGGTTCCGCAGTTTGGAATGATGCAGGAGATTACTGGCAAATACTTGAGTCAGGTGTTTATAAAATAGAGGGATATGCTTATTTTGGAAGTGGTGGAGCTGTTTCAGGAACTGGAGCTTTTACGGGAATCAATTTGAATATTACCAAGAATGGAACTGCTCTTTCAAATATTATTGGAGGAAACAGGGGTAATATTGATAATAACGGTGCAGCAGCTGGAAATACACCTATAAGTGTGGATTGCATTGTACACCTCAATGCTGGGGATAAAGTCTATCTTACAATGAACTGGGGGGCACTGAATAAGCCTACAGTAGATGCTCATATTTCTACCCCTGCTTCTTTGTCGGAAAGTAGAAACTTTTCTTTACAGCAATTATCTACACCATAATCACTTTGGAAATTGCTTTTTACGGCAGTTTCCAAATTTTAAAGATTAAACTATATACAGAATTTTATTAATCCGCTAAACATTATTCTTAATACTAAGATGAACATAGATTTTAAAAATATTTATATTGGATCACTGATTAAGCAAAGGGTTTTGGAAACTGGAATTGAAACAGAACGTATTTGCAAGTTTTTCAAATGTACTAGTGAACAAATAGATCAAATGTTTTTACAGGAACAGTTAGATACTCATACTTTATTAAAATGGTGCAAATTACTTGAATATGATTTTTTCAGAATCTATTCTCAACATTTAATATTATATGCTCCACCTGCAAGAGTTAATTACAGCACCTCTATAAAAGAAAATGGATCTCAGCTTCCACAGTTTAGAAAAAATATTTACACCAAAGAAGTAATCGATTTCATTTTGGAATCTATTGAATACAAGGAAAAAACAAAGGAACAGATCATAAGTGAATATAAGATTCCTAAAACAACTTTACATAACTGGATCAAAAAATATGCTGCAGGAAACAAGGCAGAAACTCTGGTTAACAAGTTAAGACTAAATATAAAATAACATTATTAGACACAATATGCAAAAGTCAACTCCAGATTATCACCAGATCTATAATGACATAATCAACAAAAAATACCCATCTAGAAAAGAGGAATGTAAGTTCTTGTTGAATAAAGAAAACCTATCAGTATTAGATGTAATTGAGCTTAACCGCAGAATTTTTGGTATATCAGATCAGAGGACAGAAGCATTTAATCAAAGTCATCGATCTTACAATAAATCTTCCATACTGATGATGTTAGATTATCAAAAGAAAAATAAATTAACTAATTCACAGCTTGCAAAACATTTTAAGTTAAGCAGGAATACTGTAACCAAATGGAAGAGGTTGTTTATTAGTATGACGGACAATGAAGGTGAAAATTGTGAAGTTGAAAACATTCTAAATTAATTGATATTCCCTTTGGGATTAATATTATGAAATAAAAGTAAAACAACTATGATTAAAGAAACTACCAATGGATATTAATAGAATACTCCTGAATAAATTTTTACTAACAGCCAAAATATACATTTTCAAAAATAAATAAAAAAAAACCGGTTTCTTATTTCTCTTTTCGATTCTTAAGAATTGAAGTATAAAACACAAAAAAATACACTTACGATGAAAACCATTACCTTACATTTCCATACATATGACTCTTAAATAGTTCTTATACTAGCTTTGATAGTTAAGAGTCTATTTGTCTACGGACATACAAAATCCATAATTTTTAGTAAATATCTTATTGAGATTTCAAAACATTAGCTGCTCTGTTGATCAGTTTGCAAATGTTTTGTTTTAAAATATTTACTATTTAAAAACCGCATTATAATTTTTAAAATTATAATACGCGAAAACACATTTGATAATAAATTTTAAACAATAAGTGATGAAAAAACTATTATTATTGGGAATATCCATTCCCTTTATGACGTTTGCTCAAATGGGTATAAATACGTCTAACCCTTATAATTCAGCTGCTCTGCAAGTAGAATCCAGTAATAAAGGCATATTGATTCCAAGAGTAAATATCACCAATACAACATCTCAGTCTCCCATTTCTGTTACTCCTAAAGATGGATTATTGGTCTATAACTCTGGAACTTCACAAGGAACTTCCCAAACGCTTTACTTCTGGGATTCTACCGCTAACTTTGGAAGCGGGGCATGGAATAAATCGCTCTATTTCAAAGAAACACCCAAGGTTGCTTATATTGGATTGTTAAACAATACCTCAAAGTTAAATAATTTTGTTGCGGGTGATCAAGAAGCGTTGGTAAGCGGTTCAACTAACAATTACTATATCATCAATTCCGGATATATGCCTCTGTTGGATTTTGTCTACAATACGACATTGAATGCATGGGAAATCGTTTTGGGACCTGGGAGTTATACTTTGGAAATAGTACATCAGTTAAATGCTCCTCCCGCTAACCCTTCAGGTAATGCTGTTGCAATTCAAGGGAGTTATTACAACATGGGATACTATAGTGATCTTAATCTTTACGAATACAATCCAGTTACAAATAGCTTTGGGAATTTTATATCAACCAAACGGGTTGAAGGAGCAGTTGTATCCAAAATCAATGAAAATCATAAAGTTCGCTTGCTTCATAGTTTTGACATTGTATCTACAGTAGCCGTTAAGCTTGATATTGGAAGAATGGCTGCAAGTAGTTTCAATGATTTGGTTACTATTTTGGCTAATGGAACAATTATTAAAATAACAAAATTAAAATAACACAAAGATGAAGAATATACTCATTACTTCCTTTCTATTTTTGATAGGAAATTTATATGCCCAGGTGGGAGTTGGCACAACAAATCCTCATCCCTCATCTGTATTGGAGGTATCTGGTAATACAGGCAAAGCTTTTCTTCCTGCAAGAGTAACTTTAGGAGGGCTGTTTGATAATACCAATCCCGTAAATAATCCCGCAGAAGGACTAATTGTTTACAATGTGGGAGGCTCCCAAATGGAAGGCTTTTATATATGGAACAAAGGACTTTGGAGCGCAGTAGCAGCTTCAGCT
Organism: Chryseobacterium sp. StRB126; assembly: GCF_000829375.1. Taxonomy (NCBI): domain Bacteria; kingdom Pseudomonadati; phylum Bacteroidota; class Flavobacteriia; order Flavobacteriales; family Weeksellaceae; genus Chryseobacterium; species Chryseobacterium sp. StRB126. The sequence continues at coordinate 2,492,369 of NZ_AP014624.1, read as the reverse complement.
AATTCCGTCTCCAATACTGTTGTGACGAATAATACATCGAACATAATGCTTGCCGGATTAGCCAATGGGGTTTTTCAGACCATGACAGGGGGAAGCATGATTTTTAGCAGTATTACAGGAGTAAGCTACGATCCTTTAACGGGCAATATAAGCCTTCCTGCAGGAAAATATTCTGTTACTGTGGCTTTAAACATTGTTGTTCCGGATGAAGCTCCGTCTTCAGGGTTAGGCAGTACAATACGCACTCATGTGCATTATTATGAAGCAAAGTTAACTAATACTTCAGGAACGGTACAGTATGGATCCAGTGTTTTGGAAAATGCTACTTCTAACGCCAGTGCAGATAAAAAACACGGAGCTAATTTTTCATTTTCTGTTGAACTCATTTCTCCAACAACCATTACATTTAAACTGTCCCATCATACAGGAGGTACTTATGAAAATGCTTTAGGAGGTATTTCACCCAATAACGGAAGAATAACAGTTTCAAATTCACTAATTCATGTACAAAAATCATTATGATGAAAAAAATATTTATAATTATCAACATTGCATTGGTTTCTATTGTAAAAGCACAAGTGGGAATCAATACCACAACACCTAATCTTTCTTCAATGTTGGACATAGTATCCTCTGATAAAGGAGTTCTATTTCCTCAATACGAACTTCTTTCCTTAACAAGTAATACGTCTCCAGTAAATAACCCCGTAAAAGGCTCGATTATTTATAATAAAGGAACAGGGGGATCTAATTATCCTAAAGGATATTTTTACTGGACAGGCAATGTTTGGGAAAGAATGCTTATGAATAATGAAGTAGATCAGATCTTAAGAATTCAGGTTTTTGGTGGAACTTCAAGTCAGCCGATTATTATTCCCAATGGTACAGGGAATAATATTGTTTCTTTTAACAACACAGGAATTATAAATACAATACCTGGGGTTACATTTTCAGGGGGTCAGAATATTACCCTGCCTGCCGGAACATATAGGGTAGATGTAACTTTGGACTGTTATAATGACAGCACTTCTGTAGCAGCTTTTATTACCAATTACAGCTTTTTCGTAGTGAATGCCGGAATTGTTAATACAAGTAATGCCTTGTTAACAGATCTCAAAACGGGAACTCAGATTTCTGGTAATGGATACGCACCTGGAAAAATACAAGGATATAAATTTACATATATATTACAGCTTCCTGCGTCACAGTCCGTAAGATTGATGTTAAATCACGGTAATGGATTTTCGGAAGGTGGAAATACATATGCCAACCAATCAGGACTGGTTGTTACTTTTTATAAAATGTACGAGTGATTTCCATTTCAGCCCATAATGATTAAATAATCAAGGTTAATATTTTAACCGTTACAGATCCCAATGGTCGTTTTAATCTTAGTAACGGCACTTACACAGTTGCCCAATCAGGAATCTACTTGATTGCCGCCTATATTATGCCTAATTCTAATCCAGATCGGAATACAACGGGCTTTTTTTATCCAGTAAATCTTGAAATAAGAAAAAATACAGGTGGCAATCCTTCAGGCGGGACTATTATAATGGATAATGCAACAATACGATGGGCAACACCATAGCAGGCAGCACTGCGTTACTCTGTAGTTGTTCCCGGAATGGTTTCATTAACTGGCGGAGATACCCTCAATACAGTGGTTTACCTTACTGGAGAAAATGCTGCCGCAAGTGCAACTGGTGGAATTTCCTATCCGACAAATTTTAGCTATGCTAACTTTGCCGAGTTTAAAGCACTATTCAGTGTTAATGCATTGTAACTAAAGATAGCAATACCCTTAAAAGTTATATCTTTTTGAGGGTATTTTTTATTCCTTCTTTACTTTCAGCTTAATAACCAATCAATAGCAAATAGTATTATCCTTAAAATTGTTTTGTTGGATTCGCCATCTGTTTTCCTTTCAGGAATAAGTTTTGGGAAATGGGATTGTGGCTGTGTATCCAATTAAAGAAATAATCACAACTATTCTATTAACCAAAAATCTAAAATTAAAGATCTTGAAGATTTCGACTTAGCACATTATGATTTCAAAGCTTGACAATATAGGGCAATAGGGTTTTCAAATAGAGATAATATGCTGGTCTAAAATTATTAAGCCTTCCAAGGAATCAGTAGAGAGATATGTATCAATATCAGTGGGGTAATTATGTAATATCACAATAAAAAACTCTAATTGAAGATTATATTTTAAGAGTTGGGAAGAATTGGAACGCAATAGCAATTATAAGCAGCATCGTTTTCGGAGCTTCAAATGACGTATAAGATCAGAAAAGTATCTGAATTTTTAAATATTCAACTGCTGGGCCATTATATTTTAACCTTCACAGAATGCTTGTCCATCCATTGAATACCTGAATGTATTAAAATCCAATAGAAAATAAATAATGCCCAGCTTTAGGACATAATACTGGATTTTCAGCCTCTAATGAACCTTTTGAATATATTATCAAATGGATAAAAATAGAAAAAAATAAATTATTGTACTCCTGTAATATAGAAAGGATGTAAAAGCCTCCTTGCATTTCTTTCTTTTAAAAATTAATAGAGCTATTCTTCTGCTCTTTTTGATAGCGCTCTCAAGACCAACAAGCTTATTATAATCAGTAAAGGTCCGAAAAAAACATAGCCTGATGATGATCTTGGAGTATTCACAAGAAGTTCCTGATTTTCACCCGGATAATTATTGCCTCTCACTCCAGCATAATTACAACAATAACTTTCACTTCCAACACAACTTCCATTTAGATTATTGCTCTCGTCAATTGTATCAGATACATTTCTAACAGACCTGCCCTGCCCTTTGGTCCATTGTAAAATAAATATGAGAATAAGAACAAAAATGAAATATAGTCTGTACATAAAAGGTAGTCATGGTTATTCCCCTAAAATATAAATTTTTATCATATATAGCTGCATACAAAAAAGATAAAACTATATTCGTCATATAATCACCTCATTTTTTATCAAGCTGCTATACTAAAATGGTTTAAAAACAGTGATTTACTGTTTGACTTGAAAGTTTTTAAAATCAAAAGGGATTTTTTGCACAGATTCTTCGTTTTCAATGAACAATTCCAAAGGAATATTTCCTCTTTCTTCTGCAGTCATTGATTGTTTAATTTTATAAAACGTATAGATAATCCCGGTTTTAGGATCTTTTACTGTAACATTGTTGTAGCTGAAATCCAGTCCATCATCTATAGTGGGTACTACAGGTATTATATCGTGTTCTTTATCATTTGTTTTCGCCATCATAAGATCATACTCATTAAAGTCTATCTTCTTGTCCTGATTGGCCTTGTGATTGATAAAGTCTTTAAAAATCTTATTTGCTGATTCTACAGATACTAGACCAAAATAAAGACCTTGACTTTTAGCAAGACTCTTGTCAATAAGATTCACATCTTTCTTTAAATCTTTTACTTTTCCCAAAATAAAGTAAGAATTGTTTTCTCTGGAAGGCTGGAAATATTTGATAACTCCTTGAGCATTTACACTTTTTAATTTTTCTTTTGGTGCTTCATAACGCGCCAGAATGTTAGCTCTTCTATAGATGTTATAGACATTATGGTTATCTATCAAAAGGTTTCCTTTTTTATCCGTGACGGTAATGGTATCAAATTTTATTAAATGAAACTTACCATTAGGCTTATCCTCCATTTCAAAACTCAATTCTATAAAATCAAAAAAATAACCGGCTCGGCCAAAATGAATATTTTGCTGAGAATATAAACTCGTGGAAAGAATGATACTCGCTAAAAGAAGTAGTTTATTCATTTATTTTTTTAATTTTTGAATTATCTGGTCTTAAATTATTCTCAAAAAGTACGACTTTCCTGGTTTACAGCAAAATAAAGTGAATCAATGGTTCAGAAGGTATTTTCAAATCTATAAAACTATTAATTTGGAGGATAACATTCATTTTTCCTTATCAACTCATTCATTCCAACGGAATTATTTTTCCAAGCTTAAAACCCAATAGCCAAAATAAATTAACCTTGTGAAAATATAACAGTTGTGTGCAAGGAAAATATTAAATACATTTGAGAAACCACTGTATACCAAGAATAGTTAATTAACTATATTGCAGAATATCATGAACAGTCTGTATCAGGTATTTGAAGTATAACAGACAAATTTTAACGGTATGGATTTCAAAAAAATCAAATATTTTTTTCTCGCATTTTTAATAGCAGGGTTCATTTTTACAAACAATATGTTGCCTGTCTCCTACCAGGTCCGTTCCATCATTGGTCTGATTCTATTAGCCGTCTATGCCTTCGGAGCCTATACGCTGATTTATCGTCCTATTGCCTCGGAAAACAAACTTAAAAGACATTTATTCATAAGACTCGGGATTCTTAGCCTTTTCCTACTTATTGCCATTTTTTCACAATGGTTTCTTAAGGAACAGAATACCAATTGGGGAACAGGATATATGCTCTACTTAGTGATGATAGTATTGGGATATGCCACCCTCATATATACCATTGTTGAATCCATTGTGCTATATACCAAGAAAAAATATGAACAAACTGCTATTAATCTTGCTTTAGCGTTTGCTATCTATTGCTTTATAATTTTTAGCGGATTATTTGGTTTTTAATTCCTCATTAGACTTATTCTCTCTAAGTCCAATAGGCAGTTCGGTAAGGTTATTAGGATTAATTGTGCTTGTAAAGTTTCCACTTTTATCAGGTTCTTTGAAAGTCCCCCACCGCTTTACCACCTTCTATTACAAAAGGAGCTGTTTCATCTTTATAAATCATATCCTTAGATATGTCTTTAATGTCTTGGGATACTATAAAAAATCCAAGATTTCCTGCTCTGTTATCTCCAATATCAGAATCTGAATAGAACGGAATTTTTTTAATCATAAAAATGTCTTCCATATCTTTTTCTTCAATAAAGAAAACTCCACCATTCTTTTCAAGAATATCTCCCACATACCAGATAAAATCTTTTAAAGACATGACTACATTGATATAGGCCATCTTTAGGTATTAATTAAAATAATACGTTGCCGTAAGATCTCCGTTAAAGTCGGGTTGGATTTCCTGTTTCTTTGTATTGAGCTCAAAAAGTCTTTCGCCATTTTTATGGCCGGCACGTATTTTTAACGAAAACCATCCGTTTTCCAAATTCAGGCGGATACTGTTTTCATCATTAATTGCTGAAATATCTTTTAAATAGCCGATACCCACCACTCTCAGTTCGTTATTGGAGGTTTGGAATATCCAGCCATCAGACTGTGCAGCCACTTCTTCATTACCCAATACCCGATCTTCATTAGCAGAAATGCAGAAAGAATAATAATCTTCTTCTACCCCTATCACAGGAATGGCTATTCCCGATCTTGTTATTACATCTCCATGTTCATTTTCTACAAAATATTTCAGGATATTGTTTCCCGGCAGGTTATGATCCTGCAGATATTTTGCTAAAAGCTCCGGGCTGTATATGACAAAGCCTTTAAGTTCTGAAAATATTTTCTTCATATTATTTTTTATTAGATTGGTTTAAAATATTGCTGGCCGAATCCGGTTATCTTTCTTTTCTATTAAATGCTAAAACCCTCATTCCCCTAAAGGCAGACTTACTAACGTATAACTTATTGTTGAGAATCAATCCAATTCTGCTCTTGAAAACAAATCTGTTATCAGCGTTTCATCTTCACAGGCTTTTTTAAAATCTAGGATAAAATCCTGTAACTTATCTCCTTCCGAAGAATAAACACAAAACATTCCTCCTTCGGGGTCAAATCGTATACTTTCATTAAGATCCGGTCTTTTCTCTGCCAGAAAAACCTGAGCTAAAGAACCCCAGTCGTAGCCGCTTCCCTCAAAACCTTCATCTGCCCTGGCATCAAAGATTTCCTGTTTATAACTTCCTGCATCCAGGCATACCGAAAAGCTGTTAGCATGTTCTACCCAGAAAAAAGGTTTAATTGTTTCTTTAAAATTGTGAATGTCCATATTTTTTTGTTTTTTAGTTCAGTTCTTTTTCGGCACTAACAAATACCTCCTGAAGCAAAAAGCTTCAGAAAATAGTTTAAGATGAATTGATTAATGGATAATTGTAAATTCTAGTAAATACTGGGGATAAGATACTATATGAATAGGTTTTACTCTTCTCCCGCTTAGAATGTTAAGATCCTTTTTTAGTTACTGTCATATTCTATAAATTTTAGTCGTTAATAATACTTTGTAGGATGTGATGGTAAAACAAATATAAAGCGGTTATTTAGATTCAAAAAATTTTAAGGCCTTAATCTGAAAATTTGTAGTAGTTCTACGACTTTTGGGTGATATTTCCCCTATTTTAGATATACAAAAACCAGTAATCAACTATATTTCAAATCAATACAATCGACACTATTCATTTATAAAAAACTTAATTTTAACACTAACCTGGGAAATAATTAACTTTTTTACACTATCCAAATAAAAATGACTGCAAATTAATTCTCTGCAGCCCTTTTATTTTATGGATTATTTTATTTCTGAAGTTCCAGTGCTTTTTTCAGATAAACATCATTCTGATCTAAAAACTCCTGATGGGTTAGCCGTATTTCATAGTGTGGAATAACCCCTTGCCCTTTTTCCTGATCCGGAAGATTTTGAGCATCCTGAATCACATGAACAATTGAAAAACCTGTCTGAATTCCAGTATTAGGAAGCTCATATACTAACGGAAGATGACCGTTATGTTCGTAATATCCCCCAACCGTTTCCTTTCCAATAACAATAGCATTGGTATAGGATTTTATTAAAGAAGCCAAATGAGACGCAGCTGAAGCCACCCGTTGATCTACCAAAAGATAAAGCTGCCCTTTAAATGTTCTTTCATTAGGCAGAATTGAAGGGTTTTTATCATCTGTCCAATAATATTTTCCCTGAACCTCTTTAGGATAAAGTTGTTTCAGGTAAGCATTAATGCCTTGTTTATCCTTCACTCCATTGGAAAGGAAAAGAGGGGTAATCACCAGTTTTTCTTCCATAGGAACCTCATTAAACCAGGTATAAGCATAATGACTGTCACGGAAAGGTCTTTGCGTGAGATAAGTAAAAACTTTTTCATAAAGTGCTCCGGTTCCGCCCGAGTTTCCTCTCAGATCAATAATAAGGTTTGTTATTTTCTCGTGCTCCAGAGTATCCATCATCTGCTCAAGAAAAGTACTGAATTTTTCATACGCCGGATCTTCTTTACCTGTTGCAAAATCAAAGCCTCTTACTGATAAGCGATATACATTCTCATCTTCTTTGGTAAAGCTGTATTTCTCACTCATCAATTTTTTATCTAAGGTAAGCGAATGTCTTGATTCCTGAAGTTTTTTAAAAGCTTCTAATGATATCCCGGGCAAAGTTACCTCATGAATTTGTTCATTCCACTTATACTTGATGCTGTATTGTTTATGGGTACCGAATTCTATATAAAATTTATCCAACATTCCCTTATCAAAGCCTGTTGCTTCCTTATAGGGTATAGAATAACCATCAGAAAAATAGTATTGGGAAAAACGGTTAATCATCTCTCTCGCAGGAATGTTATTAATAGAAATAATTTCGGCAGCAAGTGGAATTTTATTATCTTTTGAATCCTGGAACAAACGGCCATCTATATTTTTAAGAGTGACGGGAAGATATTCAGGTTTTCGTGTCAAATAATAAGATGCGTGGTTAGGAAGGTCCGTATAATTATGACAACTGCCTTCAAAACCTGTAAGCCTAGCGATTACTTTATAGAAATCGAAAATATTTTTACTGTTGGCCGCTTCTTCCTCTGCCTTTTGATATAGACTGTCTATCTGCTTTCTGCTTCTGTAAACATACAATCCCGAATTCGCTCTTTCTCTGATAGAACGGAAAATCCGTAAGTCTTCAACAAACTGAGCTGAAGTAAATTGCCCATTCAGAATAGAAACCGTTTTGGATTCTGTGATGGAAATTTTAGAAGATTTTGTTTTTTCAATATAGGATTTTGCCCAAACCTTCAATTCATATTTTTTCCCTTTTTCAGGAGTATAAAAAAGCCGTTCTATGCTTTTTATCCCTCTGGAATCATCCTGTTCCTTTATCTTTTTCCCCTCTATAAATAAAGCTACTCCAACATTGGCATCACTTGACTGGACTGTTACCCATACCGGTTGTTGAGATTTTAGTGAATACTTCAATGTATCTCCCGGCTTTAACTCAATATCAGTTTGTCCGTATACCGAATTTACCAGTAATAATAAAGGGATAATAAAGGGTTTGGTCATTATTAATTTTTAAATGCCAATATACAAATTAACCTTCATCATTTTAATGACTGTAAATGATTGATTGTACTGAAACTTACAGTTTCACACTCAAATCCTGAACTTCTTCTGCTGAAAAACCAAAAATCTGTGGTGTTTTGACATCTAAAAGATTGAGATAAATATAAAGCTCTGCTCTATGGTGGATCTCATGCTCTACCATCGCTCTAAGCCATTTCCATAGGGAAATTGGATTATTGGCAGGGGTAAGACATTTACGGTTAAGATCTTCATCCGAAAGTCCCTGAATAATTTCCAGCGTTTGGCTATGCTTTTCATTAAAAAAAGCTACGGTATTCTCATATCCATCTGCCAGTTCTTTTCCACATCCCGGATAGGCACTTTCTCTTCCTGAAATGGTTTCACCGTACATATATCTTTCTATAGCCGCAATATGTCTTATCTGATCTCCAATGGTAAATTTTCCAGGCTTATAAGAGAAATCAATATATTCAGGAGGAACAATTTCAATAATTTTATGGGTTCTTGCTCTGATTTTTTCATAATAATCTATGAATGATACTATAGATGTGATTTCCATTTCAAAAAGGTTTTTATCTAGGATTTTCCATATTGTGAATATAAAAAAAATCCCCATATGATAGGGACTTTTACAGTTATAAACTTTTTTAGTTTATACACTTGAAGAGGGAAAGGTTTTAGTTTTTAATATTGTTTGTATTGGACATTGATATACCTAACTGGGCTTATATTAAACAAAATAAAAGGATTATTCTCATCCTCTTATTATTGAAAAATTTGTTCATCATAAGAAAAAGATTCAACTTTTAGTTCATATTGAATACCAGCACTGTCATTTTTGACAATAGAGATTCAGTATCATTATCATAACCAGCAAAGGATGAAGGAATAAAATTAACAATCTGAGCTTTATTGGCATCTGTTGTTTTAGTTGCCCACGCAGTATATTTAACGGTATAAGTTTTTGTGATATCTGAAGTCCCAGTAGAATTGTCGATAATAACCTGCTTTTGAAATGATACTGGAAACGGAGCATTTAGTAAGCGGTCATTGGATATTACTATATCTGAAAAATTAGCATACCCTGAAGTTATTTTAATATTATTTTCATCAAATAATCCAAATATGCCTTGCCCTGTTGCTCCTACACCAGCAGCTGTGCCCGACCGGACGGAACCATTAATGGTAAATAAAAGGATCTTCTTTTCCCCTTTTTTTATAGTATAATTAAAAGTCAGGCCAGGAACAGCTAATGTACTTCCTACATTTATAATAACAGGATTGGTACCCTGCAGATAAAAAATATTACTTAATACTCCTGACACAGACTGGGAAAAGAAACTTCGTGATACAGAGCTTATATTACCCTCATTATCCTTTACCAAAAAATCAATATTATCAGAATTTGTGCTGGAAACATTTCTGATACGCATGTCACCGTTTACATCTAATGTCTTTGTTGGATTAGGTGTATTGATCCCTACTTGTGATAATACTAGTTGTGATATTAAAAAAAACGGGAAAAAAATTTTTCTTTTCATATTTAAATATTTATTGTTTTATGGTGAGAAATTGAATATTCAGGTTGGTTAGTTTATGGTTTTAAGATGAAATATTCTTTGGTGTGAAAAACGTTGTAAAACAATTGAAAATACATAAAAGGTCAAAAAAAATTACCCCCCAACGACTACTCTATTTTTTAAAACAATAACAATCAACAACTTACATATTACACTGAAATTATATAAGTCCTGTAAAAAATGTGATAATAAATATATTAGCGGCCGTTTTGCTGACTAATAGAATTATATTTATTCAAATTGTTATTATTCTTAGTAAAATCCCACAACTAAACAAAAAAAACAAAACATTTTTCACTAAAAAATGATATATTTAATAAATTTTCTTTTATTCAAAAACTATCATAATGAAATTCCGGTCTTTTATTCTTTTATTAATTATCCCTATTTTTTATTTTCCTTCCTCTCAAAAAATCAATAATAATATTGATGTATTGATAAAGTTATCTGATGATTTTAGCTATAGAGAGCCATTAAAATCATACATGTATTCAAAAAGAGCCTGTCTTCTTGCAGATAAATCCGGAACTTCAAAACAAAAAGCTGATGCTTACTATTATATGGCTCGAAACATGATTTTTATGGGTAAATACAAAGAAAGCTACGCCTTTATAAAAAAAGGGAGAAATGAAGAAGCTGTAAGAAACAATTCCTTTTTAATGGCTCTTTTTACTGAACTTACCAGTATTTATTATTCCAGACTTTACATGATCCCGCAGGAAATGAAGGAAAATAAGGCTGCGTTAAAGCTGGTAGACCCTAACAAAAATGCTGAGTCAAAACTTTTTGTCTCAAGAATATATATGTGGATAGCCGATTGTTATACAGAAAATCAAAAATATGATTCTGCACATTTCTATATTAACAAATCTATACAATTGGCTGAAGAAATTCCTGAAAAACAGTATCTCTCATTTAACCGTATGTTTAGAAGAAAGGCTTACAGTTACTTTTATAAAGCTCAGATATACAACAGGGAGCACAAAGAAAAACAGGCTCTTCCATTCATAGAAAAATCTTACATTCAAGCTATTAAAGAAAATCACACCTATATATACCCTATTTTAGAAGCATATGGAGACTATTATTTTTTATCAAAACAATACAAAAATGCTATCAGCTATTATAAAAACGCCATTGAAAATAAAAAAAAGTATCTGTATTCCAGCTCAGATATAAACCTGAAGATTTCTCAGTGTTATAACAAAATAGGAGATATTTCCAATGAGAAAAAATATTTAAAGATATCGTCGGAACAAAGAAGATTTGATGAAAAAGTCACAAGACAAGATATTGTACGAATTGCGGAAGGTCTTTTAAATGAAGAAATAGAAAAAACCAACGCAGCTAGGAACAAAAATATCCTTATTTATACTTCAACCCTATTACTTTCCTTATTACTTTTGGCATACATTATTCATAAATTAAGAAAGAAAAAAAATAAAATCATTGAAAGCAAAAATGATTTGTTAGAAAAGACAAAATATGATCTGACAGTAAAAGAGAAAACCATTACCACATTACAGGAAAAAGTTAATGATTCAGTATCAGAACTCATTCTGATGGTTAAAAACAATTCGCCGGAATTTTGGAATAGATTTCAAATGATTTTTCCTGACTTCACCGGAAAAATGTTAAAAATAAATCCTAAGTTCAGAACTTCTGAACTTGTTCTATCAGCTTATCTCTATCTTGGCTTTACAACAAAAGAAATTTCGCAATACACTTTTAAATCTGTAAAAACCATAGAAAATAACAGATATAATTTCAGAAAAAAAATCAATATTTCTTCAGAAGAAGACCTTTCTCTCTGGATTAAAGAATATATAAAAAATGCGGAAATAAAATAATGTCAATGAAAATCAGTCTGTCTTGAAGCATATAAATACACTTTCATAATTTAACCCGAGTTTGGGATAATAAAATTAAGGATAATAGACTGGAAGCTGGAAGAGAGAGGCTGGAAGTTATTATTGGAGCTACAATTTCTGACGTTGCCGTTTCTTCAAAACCCTTGATTCCTGTAAGGTTAAACAGTTTGGTAATTTTTATATTGCCTCAGGTGGTTTCAAATATTTCGTCTCCTCCTACTGCATCCTCATTGGTGTTGGTATCTTTTCTTTTCTTTTCTTTTTTGTTGAAAAATTGATACTGGTTGTACTGTTCACCAGTGGACCATTATTGGAACTTTCATCGTATCCAATCAGTTCAAAGCCAGAATTCTGATACCTGAATATATACCGCCAATATCTATATCTTCCATGGGCATAGTGAACGATCAAATTTCCTTTTTCAGCCTCTACAAAAAGTTCAGGAGAAAAATAGACACCTCCATCCTCATTCTCAGATGAAAAACAGGTATCATTTTCTGCAGCCAATTGATAACCATTCTGGTTTTTAAAAAGGACTATGATACCACAACAGTTCATATCCAGCCTGCCCTGAGATTCATGGTTTACAATATTGGCTGCTTCTATTTTTTTGATGATGAGCATACAATCTTCCAGTCCATCTTTATTGAGATCACCATAAGATTTTTCAAAAATTTCATAGCCTTTTGGAACAAAATCAGCAATGTCTTCCTTAATTTTGCCAACCTCCCATTGTGATTATGAATGTTGATAAAAATTACAACTACATCCATTTTGTGACGATCGTCACAAAGAAGATTGATACTGATCCGCTAATTTTGCTTGTATAAAAAATATTATGAACACTACAACCCAAAATGTCGCGGAACAGTTTATCCAGTACCTAAATGAAGAAGATTTTGAAAAAGCAGAAAGCTGTCTTGATCCTGAATTTACATTCATAGGTGTACTAGGAACAAGAGAGAAGGCCTCAGTGTATATGAAAGACATGAGGCAGATGAAATTTAAATATCAGATCATAAAAACCTTTACAGCAGGTGAAGATGTTTGTTTCTGGTATATAATTGATATGGGAAACAAAACCATAGAAGCTTCGGGATGGTATCAGATTAGGGATGGAAAGATCCATTCTTTAAAAGTACTATTTGATCCAAGACCACTATTGAACAATTAGTAGTATCTTTAAGGTATCATATCAGAGTTTTTTCAAAAGTAAAGACATTTAATATTTATTTTCGGGGATGGATTGAAAAATAGAAATAACAAAGATCCATTTTAAAATTTTTGAGACAATCTCTTATGCAAATCGTCTATACATGTAAAAAACATCCATTCAACATCCATAATGTACACCAGCAAAATCACATCACCCATTGTTCAGGAATACTGGAAAGATCAGTTTCAGGGCGAAGTTCTCTGTAACAATCCTGCTTTCACTTTATTTCTGAATGAAGATCTGGAGGAAGGCAGCCAGATTATGACTCTGGAATTTCCATCCGGAAACACTTGGGCGATCATCAATTCAAAAGTTGCCCGTTATTTCAAAAATGCCAACCTTACTACACTTGATTTTGAAAAATTTATCAATACTTTAAAGGATAAAGAAATCTCTCTGTATGGAGCAGACTATATTTTTTATTTCCCTGAAGAAGAGAAATCTAAAATTTTAAATCTTAATTCACCGGAAAACATCCGTCCTTTAACGGAAGATGATACTGAGCATTTTTCTATGTTTGAATCTTTGTCTACGGAAGAAGATCTGGATGGTGCTTTTGTAGAACTGGAACATTGGAAGGTATATGGAATCTTCGAGAACAATCAACTGGTTGCCGCAACAAGTATGTATCCTTGGCAGGATACTAAATTATCTGATATAGGCGTCATTACATTAAATCAATTCAGAGGAAAAGGGTATGCTAAACAGGCTGTTCAGGTCATTTCAAAGGCTGCTTTAGAAGATGGCTATGAACCACAATATCGTTGCCAGCTGGATAATACAGCTTCTGTTGCACTGGCAAAGCAACTTCATTTGAGCTTATTTGCAAAATGGAACTTTATTTCACCGGAATCTATTGAAAAATTATAATGGGGAACCCTTTTAAAGATTAAAGTCTATTATGACAGAACATATTGAAAAAATTCAGGCTCTTATTTCCCGATTTGACAAAGAAACTCTTGAAGCTCTTGACAAAATAACCGTTACAAAACAGTTTAAAAAAGGAGAGATCCTGTTACAGCAAGATGAAATATGCAGAAAAAGCCATCTCATTGTTGATGGTGTTGCCCGAAAATTCACTTACGCGGATAAAAAGGAGATCACTACCGAGTTTTTCTTTAAAGATGATATTGCCATTTCCTTTAAGAGCTATATCAGTCAAAAACCCAGCAAAGAGGTTATTGAATGTCTCACTGATGTAACAGTAGAAACTGTAGATTACAAAGCTTTTGAAATCGCAAAGCAAAAGTTCCCTTTATTGATGGAATATGATATTCTTCTGACTGAACTATACATTATCTGGCTGGAGGACAGGCTTTTTAATTTTCATGCCCTGAATGCAACAGAACGATATGAAGATCTTCTGAAAAAATCTCCGGAATATTTTCATCACCTGAAACTTACTTATATTGCTTCTTATCTGGGAATTTCCCTGGAAACACTGAGCAGGATTCGGGCTAAAAAATGAATATGAGGGAAACGGGGCTGGAGTTACTATCAGGTTGGAAATCTCTGTATTTTTTTACATTCATAAAAACGGATACAGATCTCAAGACATCCAAAGTTCCTCTTTTTCATCTTTCCGCTTCCAACCTTCCCCATTTTTTTGACTTTTATCAAAGGAATATCCAATCTTAACCTTGATTTTTGCTGCCAGTTATCATGCAGTATGAAAAAAAGAATTATCGGATTTGATCTTGCCCGGGCGTATGCCATTTTCGGGATGTTTATTGTTAATTTTAATATGGTATTCGGGAATCATGATGATCCATCATTTCTTGGAAAATTTCTGGTACTTTTCAGCGGGCATTCCAGTACGGTATTTGTGATCCTTGCAGGAATGGGAGTTGCCCTCATGACCAATCGGATTCTGGAATATACCCAGGAGGATAGAAGAAGACTTCGCCATACCATCCTTAAAAGAGCGGCTTTCCTTTTTATATTCGGAATATTATTTTGTTTGTGGTGGCCTGCGGATATCCTCCATCTTTATGGCGGTTATATGAGTATTGGGGCATTGCTGGTATTCATGGATAAAAAGTATTATCTGATTGCCGCTGCGATTGTTATTCTGATATTTCATCTTTTGCTTCTGGTGATTCCGTTTGAAACCGGATGGAATCTGGTAACTCTTGAATATTTGGATTTCTGGAAGCTTTCCGGATTTATCAGAAATACCTTTTACAATGGCTGGAATCCTATATTTCCGTGGTTTGCCTATTTTGCAATCGGGCTCTATATGGGAAGGCTTGATTGGACTCTGAAACAGACTCAGCAAAAAACCTTCAGCATTGGTCTTATCTTATATCTTTTTGTTGAAGGAATCCGCTATGGAAGTAATTTCATGAATTTGAATACAGCAACCCGCGAATTCATCTATGCAGACTATATTCCGCCTGTGTTACCTTTTCTCCTGAATACAATAGGGTTTGGGATGATGCTTATTACAGGTTTTATGTTGATCAGTCAATATATTTCTGAAAAAAGCTGGGCGATGGATCTGGCAAGAACAGGACAAATGACTCTTACCCATTATGTATCTCACCTCAGCATTGGTCTTATTGTATTGGCTTTATTCCAAGGGAAAAACTATTCGGAAGTGGTAAGTGGAAAAAACACGTTGGAACCTCTTTATATTTTACTGTATTCCATAGGATTTTTTATACTCAGTATGTATTTCAGTAAAATTTGGGGCAAAAAGTTCAAACAGGGTCCCTTGGAAATGCTGATGCGAAAAATAACAGGTTAAAAATATAAATCATTTAAAATCAATAAAAACAACCCGTTATAAAATACTCTAGTAACTTCCAGTCTCCTGCTGCCAGCTTTCCTCTGTTAAAAATCTTTGATTTGTACCATTTTCATTCTGATTTCTATCAGTAAAGCCTCATAGACCTTCTCTAATTTTGTATCAATAAATTTTATAACAATGACGGAGATAAATCAGAACGTACAGGAAATGATTCATTGAAGCTTTTTCAGTTTTATGCTGAATAAGTGTTATCCAGGCAAAATGATAACGCCTGTAGTGAATCTGTTAAAAGTGAAACTGGAAGACTGGCTAGTGCATTCTACTGCTTTTACACCTGTGCTTATTGGTCTTACCATCACCATAGAGAATGAGGAATACCGGGCACTCAGCTTTAAACGTTGAACCTTACGCCCAGCCCGTTTTCTTTCTCCAGATTAAATATCCTTCATCTTTTCCATCAATATCCGGGATCTCTTCCACATCAGGAATTTGACTAATTTCTTTTTCTGATAATAGAGGTAAATTAACTTCTTCCCGTACCCTATTCAGGTTTTCTTTGTCTTCCACCGGAAAAGGGATTCCGCCAACAATAAGCTGAGTACCATATTTTTGAGGCATGCCCTGAAATACCCTGATCCGATCATAGAGATATGCTCTATTTTTTAGATTAATATCATGACTGTTTTCTGTCATCATCTTGTAACACTCCTTCATAAATTTAGGTTCCCCAATAGAATGCTGAATGATAAGCCATGCAGCATCACTTGCTTTTTGACCGACCTTTGAGATTGTTGGAAATCCTATTTCATTTATGATTTCCCGAAGCCTTTGCGCATTGCTTTTATGAACAGTCTCCATTTCCGGATGATATCCCTGAGATAACTTTCCTTCAGAGAATAGCTTTTCCCTGACTGCAAGATCATATTCTGCAAGATCTATTAATTCTTTTTCAGATGGATCAATCATTACAATTTTTTCAACAGATATTTGGGAGATTCTGTATATCCTTGTCTGTAATAAAACCGATGAGCCTGTTCTCTATGGAAATTGCAATGCAGCTCTATTCTATCACAGTTTCGTTTCCGGGCTACCTGTTCGCAATACTCTTCTAGAATTTTTCCAATTCCCGAACTTCTGTAATTTTCATCAACGGAGAAATAACTAATTCTTGCAAAATCTCCTCGGAGAGCAATTTGTGGAATAATATGAATAGATATAAAACCTACAACATTTCCTTCAGTATCTTCTGCAACAGTGAGGTATTCATCAGGATCCTGTAAAAGGTTTTTCATTTTGAGGGGCAGAAATTCTCCGGTATTAGGATATCCCAACTGATCAAGTAGTTTTACAACTGCTTCCAGATCTTCTTCATTCATTTTTCTCAGATTCATGGTTAAAAAATATCTAAAGTGTATTTAATTATTTAAAGTTACAAAAAATGAGTACTCATAAGTAAAATACACCCAAAAAACTCAATTTTTATGATGCTCTTGAATAATTTCAAGAATAAATCTGATTCGTTTCTCTACTGTTATTCTTGGTATCTCAATGATGTGATAACCATATTCCCGATAAGTCTTATACATACATTCAAAAGTACGTTCAGCGATTTCAAATGTTTGTTTTCTTTCAGGATCGTTTTCATAAATCTCTTTCCAAGGTGGAAGGATGAACACATCTGTATTATACTGTATTTCATGAGCAATTCTATCCATTTCTTTGGCAACAGGAAGCTTTTCCAACTTGAGATAGCCAATAGTGTCTAATATTCCACGATCAAAAAAAACAGGGTCAGTCCCAGAAATTTCGACTATTTTCTGATAACTTTTTACAGAAGCCTCAAACATCAGTTTTGCAAAAAGTTCTTTATCAATCCAGGGCAGTCCATTTCCATTGGAGTTTAGCTGCTCTTTGATAATTTTTCGTCCTTCTTCAGGTACAGTAGTAAATCCGATGGCGCTTAACGCTTCCAGTAAAGTGGTTTTCCCTGCTCCCGGACCTCCGGTAAGGATATAGAGTTTTTGAGAGGTATTATTATTTTTCATTTTCAATTTTTATGAGGGTTAATCAATTCTTTCAGGATGATATTGAGAAAACAGAAAAAAATATTTCTGCTTACAGTGCTAAAACAAGAAAAATACGGGGAATGTAAATCTAGAAATAAATGAATGCCCGAAAACAGGTAGAAAAAACCGGAATATTTCGGAATAAAGCTCCAATTCCATTATAAAATCAATGGAATATCCGTAAAGATAATTTATTTTTATGAAAATGAATAGGGAAACATCTGCTATTCTTTAGGCGGAAAAATAATTCCTTCATCCTGAATCAGATCATATCCATATTTCATGATGGTTTCAATTACCGGAATTGCTTTTTTTCCTTTTTCGGTAAGGCTATATTCAACTTTTGGAGGAACAACAGGATACACCTCACGATGGATCATTTCTTTACTCTCCAGCTCTCTTAGCTGGCTGGTCAGCATTTTGTCTGTGATATGAGGAATATCTTTTTTAAGTTCACTGAAACGAAGTGGTTTTTCCTGCAATCTCCACAAAATAGGCATCTTCCAGGTTCCGCCAATATGGCTTAAAGCAAATTCAATCGGCGTATAATACAATCTTTTATCGTGGAAAAACTGGGGCATAATACTGTTTTTTATTATTACACTTTCAAAAAGGTAAGTATAGAACTAAAAGGTAAGTATATAGTTTTCTGATAGTCTATTCTGCAAATTTGCACAAAAAAATTATGAAATCGAAAAGAAATCTTTATGTGCTTGCGTTAGGTGTATTCGGAATCACAACAACAGAATTTGGAGTGATTGGAGTATTGCCGGAAATTGCATCTACCTTTGGTATTTCCATTGAAAAAGCAGGTTGGCTTCTGAGTGCTTTTGCTTTGATTGTAGCCGTTTTTGGCCCATTTATGCTTGTTGTATTGTCATCATTTAAAAGAAAAAGTCTGCTGGTTTCTTCTCTGCTTATTTTTGCCGTAGCCAATATTCTCTCTGCTTATATTGGAAATTTTTATGTATTACTGGTAGTCAGAATGCTTCCTGCCTTTTTTCATCCTGTTTACTGGTCCATTGCTTTATCTTTTGCTGAAAAAGCTTCCGATCCTTCAGACAAATCAAAAGCAGTAAGTATTATTTTTTCCGGGCTTACGCTGGCTACTGTGTTGGGAGTTCCTTTAGCTACTTTAATGTCTGATCTATTTTACTGGCAGTCTTCTTTTTTATTAACAGCTGGCATTAATATTGTGGCATTCATTGGAGTTCAGCTTTTATTACCAGCCATTGAAAAAGAAATAGAATTTCCAATGGTATTTGATCTCAACATTTTTCAAAATAAAAACTTATGGATTGGTTTATTGATCGCATTCTTCACCATTGCGGCAATGTACTCTACCTACGGTTATATGGCAGAATTCCTGAAAAATGTAACCCATATGAATGGTAAACAAATCACTATCATGCTCTTTATGTTTGGTACGGTTGGGGTTTTGGGAAATAAAATTGCAGGAAAATATATGAGTAGGTTTCCGTTTCAAACCACTTGTATATTTTTGATTTTACTGACTGGCATCCATGTATTGATCTATGGTTATGGCAGTTTTTTTGCACCCATGGTTTGGATCATCGGATTCTGGGGGTTTATTCATTCAGGAGGGTTTCTCATCAGTAATCTCAATGTCACGTCTTCTGTTTCCGGCTCATCAGAGTTCATTAATAGTATCTTTACTTCCTGCGGAAATTTTGCTGTAACCACCGGAACTTTATTCGGCGGATTTTGGATTGCTCATTATGGTATTGAAAATAGTATCGGGGCAAGCATTATCTTTATAACACTCGCTTTGATAATGTTATTTATTAAAGTAAAACTTGTAAAATAAAACAACAGCTAACAGGAGAACAGCTCCTATACTAAGCGATATTTTTTTCATTTTAATATAAGATTATTTAAAGATAATTAAAATCCTCTACAGAAGATCACTTTTGATTTCAAGACCAGAATTACTTCCCTCTTCCAGCCTCCGGCTTCCTGACATTACAAAAAACACAAAACCCTCGCTTATGGGCAAGGGTTTGTTTTTTTATATTAATTAGTCGTTCCTATTATGGTTCCTGCATAATTTTTTTAACTTCATTAAATTCACTTTCAATAACTGTATCAGGTTTGTAGGTCAATAGAGAAATAATGATATTAGTTACTAAAGAAAGGATGAATCCAGGAATAATTTCATACCAGTCTTTCAACGGATGCTGAAGATATACCCATGCCAGGACTGTAATTCCTCCTACTAACATTCCGGCAAAGCCTCCCTGCCATGTTGTTTTCTTCCATAAAAGAGACAACAGGATCAATGGTCCAAATGCGGAACCAAAACCTGCCCAGGCATTTCCTACCAGATTAAGAATACTGTCTTTAGGATCTAATGATAAAAAACCGGCAATAACTGCTACCAATAAAACGGAAAGCCTGCTGGCCACCAAAAGCTGCTTGGGTGTTGCTTTTTTATTCAGGAAAGCTTTATAAATATCTTCTGTTAATGAACTTGAAGTTACCAATAACTGAGAAGAAATGGTACTCATTACTGCTGCCAGAATCGCTGTTAACAGGAATCCTGCAATAAAAGGATGGAATAAAATACGGGAGAAGTAAATGAAAATAGTTTCTGCTTCTGTCTTTGATCCATCGAATTTCATCATGGTTTCTATATCGAATTTCTGCAGATAAGCAATTCCTACCAAACCAATAGCTAAAGCTCCTGCAACAGTGAAGATCATCCATGTAATCCCGATTCTTCTTGCTTTCACCAGATCTTTTGGCTTATCAATAGCCATGAAACGAACCAGAATATGTGGCTGGCCACAGTATCCTAATCCCCACGCCAATAAAGACATAATACTCACGGTAGTGGTTCCTCTGAATAAATCCAGGTATTTGGGATCTTTAGCCTCAATTAATGATAAAGTCTCTCCTACACCTCCAATCTGAATAATGGCCACAATGGGCACTATAACCAATGCCAACACCATAATGGTTCCCTGTACAAAATCCGTAAGACTTACCGCCAGGAATCCACCTAAAAATGTATATAAAACTACTACTAAGCTTGTCAATAGTAACCCTACAGTGTAATCCATTCCGAAAGCTGATTCGAAAAGTTTTCCACCGGATACCATTCCTGCTGATGTGTACAGGGTAAAAAATACCAGAATAAAGATAGAAGAAGTAATCTTCAAAAGGTGGTTTTTATTTTTAAACCTGTTTTCAAAAAATACAGGTAAGGTGATGGCGTTTTGAGCCACTTCGGTATAAATCCTGAGCCTTGGTGCCACAATAATGTAATTGAGAAATGCTCCAAGTGTTAGCCCTATCGCAATCCATGAGCTGGAAATACCTGAAAGATACATGGCTCCCGGAACTCCCATCAACAGCCAGCCACTCATATCTGCAGCTCCTGCGGATAATGCTGTAACAGCAGCACCCATTTTTCTTCCTCCAATTAAAAACTCTTCTGAGTTGTTGGTTGATTTTCTATAAGAATATATGCCTATACCTATCATTAATAACAGATACAACCCCACAGAAATCCCTTCATATACTTGCATATCATATTTTTTATGAAGCCGAAGATAGCCATTTTCTGAGAAACAGACAGGCTGCTAGCTGGTAATAATGTTATCAATTTGTTTTCAATTTTTTAATTATGCTTTTATGAAAATCGGTTTTCCTTATTCCGCACAATCACATCCAACTGAGAGAGTCCGCAACATAAACATTTTCAAAAATTTCATCTTGTTTTCTCTTAATAAATACTTCTAATTACTTTACCAGCTTCTGTGCTCTTCTCAAATTATCTGTAGCCTGTAGAATTTTATTTTTCAAAATAACATTATAATCAGGATTTTTCAAAAGAAACTGATTAACAACCTCAAGTGCTTTTGGATTCTGATAGCTGCTGAACGTAGAACGAAGCCAGTTATCCGGGAAAAATATATCTCCGGTTTTCTGAATTTCCTGTAAAATATCTAAGGACTTAGAAAGGTAATGGATAGAAGTCTGTTGTCTTAGCGGATGATGCAGATACCCCAATGCTGAACCCACTGCAGATTCATTGGCTCTGTTTTGTTTTTGTATAAGCCCGTTGAAGAAATCATCACGCACCTTCTGATCTGATGAAGCAGCCTGCATGATAATCTTAAATCGATTGATCCTATCCTGGTTTTTAATTCTCGTTAGCTGTTCCTGCAACAGCTCATTATTATTTGAATTTCTTAATGACAACGCAAGAGCAAGATTGGTGAAGTCTTCATCATTAAGCGATACTCCTTGTGGTGGCATCTGAGACTTCCAGATCGTGTACAGATTATCATACGCTTGTTGAGACTGGAAAATATTCTGGTAACCATCAAATATAATCTTTTTGTTATTTTTTGCCGTCTGCACCTGTAATGCTTCCCATAGCCGGTCTTCCAGATTTCCGGATTCCTTCAGTCTGGCATTTTCAGGTAAAAAATTCCAATAAATAGAGGAAATATAACCTGTAATCAAACGAAGATTCAGTTCTGTAGTTTCTTTAGGCAACTGTTCTGTAAAGAAGCTCAATACTTCCTGCGTTTCAACTTCTGAACTGTTCAACATATTTTCATATAGCGAAATATAGGCGCTGGCACGGTTGATAGGGTCTTTCATCAAAGCAAAGTTTGACATGACTGTTCTGTCTGTTTTAAATACTCCATATCCTATTCCGGATGAATTTTGTAAGACAAACAGAGGTTTTGCTTTTCCTTTTAATTCTGAAATTTCCTGTTGCTTACCATCCAGTTTCACCTTTACTTTTTCAATTTTATCGGTATAAAAAAGGCTGATTTCAAATTCCTGTGGCCACAGTTTTTGTTCTTTTCCATATTCCGGCTTTTGAACAATGATAAATCGTTCTATTTTGTCACCTTTATATTTTACATCGTAATCAATAGTAGGTCTCCCGGGGTCATTCACCCATACTTTATTCCAGCTTTGCAGATCTTTTGGAGTATGTTTATCAAGGATGGCAATAAGATCCGGCCAACTTGCATTATTATATTCATACTTTGTGAGGTATTCACTTACTCCTTTTTGGAAATCCTCCTCTCCGATCAATAATTCCAGCTGCCGCATCATAATCGGAGCTTTGTTATAAATAATTGGGCCGTACATCATTCCTGCATTCTGCAGATTATCCAAAATCTGACGGATAGGATTTGCTCCTAATGTACGATCTACAGAATAAGCCGCCGGAAAATGGGTGGTTAAAAACTTCAGATCGTATACCCTTTTATCCGAGGATGCTCCGGTACTTTTATCTGCCATAAAATTGGCAAAAACTTCTTTCATCCAAACATCATTAAACCAATCCATTGTTACCAGATCTCCAAACCAAAGATGAGCTACTTCATGGGCAATTAAATTGGACCGGTTATTCAGCTGGTTCTGTGTCGCGTTTTTATCTAAAAACAAGGTAGAATTTTGAAATAATATAGTACCAGGATGTTCCATTCCTCCGAATTGGAAATCCGGAATAGCCGCCATTCCGTGCTTTTGGAAAGGATGTTTGATACCTGTCCATTGTTCATAATAATCAAGAGAATTACGATACAGCGTGAAGATAGAGTCCATGCTGTTCTTAATTTTTGCAGTATCGGTTTCACGGTATAGGATTCTGGTATCCTGCTGACTGATTTTCTCCGTATGATTTTTAAAATCTCCGGCAGCAAAAGAAAACAGATAGGTAGGAAGCAGATCTGACTGATTGAATTTCAATGTCTTTTGTCCTTGTTCTACAGTGGTATCATTCAGTTTCCCGTTGGATATTGCACTCCATTTTTCAGGAATGGTAAGAGTCAGGGAATAATGAGCCTTCAGATTAGGCTGATCGAAACATGGAAACATGGTTCTGGCACGATCCGGCACAAATAAGGCATACAGGTAACCGTCACGTCTGTTCAATGCACCGTTTCCTGCTAAAAAAATAAAATTAATCTGATTGGATCCTGATTTTAGGTATTGGGCATCAATAACCACATGTTCATTTTCCAAAATCGGTTTTATCACCTGACCGTTCACTGATACGGATAAAAGTGATGAAGGATCTTCTTTAAAATCGATCAGCAATGGAGATTCGCGTTGTTTTTTATATTGAAAACGAAGAACTTCAGTTCCGGAAATCCTTTCCGACTTATTTTCAGGAATTTTCAGACTGAGTTCATATTTAATCTCACTTAATGTACTTTTTCTAAACTGAGCCAGTTCATACGAAACCCCAGATTCAATCTTGGGCAAGGATTTCATTTGTGCATGGTAACCCGTATTGAAAACAACTAAAAATAATGCTAACAGACGTACTTTTTTCATACATCAAATATAAGAATTGGGATTGTGATGCAAAACATTGTATTCGGCTATATCTGTTGACCATTTTCAAAATGCAAATGCTCCATTGATGCACTTGTAAATCTTTGAATAAATTTTGCCCCTTTCTGATGCTCATTTTTAGCTGTAAAAAAATCTTTTTTTATGGCCCAGTCATAAAGTCCTTCATCTAAAGGATATTTGTTTAATATTCCGCTTAAAGAATATTTTTCGATCCATTGTTTTGCATTTTCTATCGTCGTAAAAACACCGGATGGAAACTGAGCTTCATTTCCAATAAATATATATACTCCTTCTTGCATTATTATTTTTTTCTTAAAACTACTAAGAAAAGTAGCTGCTATCCAATACTTCTGCATGATTTGAGTTTCAATCTAGTCCCTTTCCATCGGTTTATCTTTATAATCAGAAAGCTTTTGTTATTCTTTGATTCAAAAATCACTTCTTATCTTTCTAAATACCACATATAAAAAAGTCAATACCACAGCACCTACTATGATAATGAACCACCAATAAGGGAGTACCCAAAATAGAAAATATTTCAGAGAATTAATTCCATAAGATAAAATAGTATGAGAAGGGTAAACCTGCTGGAAGGCACTGTCTGTAAGCCCAAGTACATAGACTAATACAGACAGCAGTATTATGTTGAAAATAAAAGGCTTTATTATATTTTTTCTCATTATTCAATTGTATTTCAAATTAGTCAAGTTATAATTTAAGATCAATATTTCATAAATTCTACAAAATTTAGAATTTCTTTTACTCCTCTTTTATTATTGACTTAACACCTTTGTCAATTCACTTTCATAAAGCTATAAACTATTATCTCACCATATCATACTATTTTTTCATGAAATTAAATATATTTCCACAGAAAACAGACAAATAACCCTATTAATAAATGCTTTACAAAAAATCATCCGTCTTGTTTTTTTATCTATTTATATTAATTCCAGATAAACGAAATTATTTTCACTTATTATCATAAATTATTAATACTTTAGCGGAATAATTTAAAACGAATGGGCATACTCCTTAAACCAATTGATATTGTAGATGACATTTCACAAGAAGATTTCCGTGAAAAATATCTTAAGCCTCGCAAGCCAGTGGTAATCAAAAACATGGCGAGAAATTGGCCTGCATATCAAAAATGGACAATGGAGTATATGAAAGAAGTAGTTGGTGATGTTGTTGTTCCTTTATACGACAGCGCTAAAGCTGATCCTGCAGCTCCCATCAACACTCCCACTACCAAAATGCCATTTGGTGAATACGTTGACCTGATCCAAAGGGAGCCTACAGATCTAAGAATCTTCTTTTTTGATCCTATCAAGTTTGCCCCTAAATTGTTGGATGATTATATCCCGCCCAAGAATCTGATGGGTGGATTTTTAGATAAATATCCAAGTATGTTCTTCGGAGGGAAAGGTTCGGTAACGTTCCTTCACTATGATATTGATATGCCTCATATCTTCCATACTCATTTCAACGGAAGAAAGCATGTTCTTCTCTTCGAATACAAGTGGAAAACCCGTTTGTATAAACTTCCCTATGCTACTTATGCACTGGAAGATTATGATATCTCTAACCCTGATTTTGAAAAATTTCCGGCGTTGGATGGTATTGAAGGAATAGAATGTTACCTTGAACATGGAGACACCCTGTTCATGCCTACCGGTTGGTGGCACTGGATGAAATATCTGGATGGATCTTTCTCTCTTTCTCTTCGTGCATGGGATAAAAGCTGGGCTGTAAAAGCACATTCTTTATGGAATCTTGCTGTTCAGCGTAATTTTGACAATTTCATGAAAGGCAGGTATAAAAAAAGATACATGGACTGGAAGGAAAAAAAATCTATTGAAAGAGCCAATATCGCTCTGAAGAAGGGACTTCCGAAATAAATTACATCTACATCACCGGTTTTATGCGAGCTGCAATTTAAAAATGATTAAATTGCATAGTGAACCCGTTCCCTTAATACCTCGCGTATGTTCGAAAAATTGATTGACAGTTTCGAGAAGCTATGTCTTCAGATTATCATTGAAATTTTACTGGTCCCGGTAACTATTTTTAGATTGTTTCAGGATCCCCGCCGTTGTTATGATCTGTCTGTTCATGAAATGGAGAAAGAAGAAACTGATCGATTTCACGACTACCTGTCCCCCATCAAGCTCTCTGTATATACTTCTGTTATTGTATCTGTTCTGTTAATGGATTATGGCGGGCAACATAATTTCCTATCGAAGATCAAGGGATTAAGTATGGTGGAAAAAGCCTTATTTATCTTCCTGACAAACAATTTTACGGCAGTAATATTCAGTGTTGTATTGTTATGGTATAAAAAGGAAAAAGTGAATACTGTAGCTTTCCGTACCTTACTTTTTTCTTTTATCTATACTACTGTTTATACTTCTACTCCTTTTTTTATCCTTATCTTTTCGGCGATGTTCCTAGGACAGACCATAGATGTACAATCCTATATTGACCATCTTGACAAAATTGCAAGCTCCGGAGCCTACAGTTCCAGAGATTACATCTTTTTTATTATTTTCTTTGTGTTTTTTGCCATAGGAATCATCGGTTTTTTTAAACTATTCAAAGCCCTTCATCATATTCTGAAAGAAAACTTCCGTTATCATCCTTATGTGGTATGGTTCTTTACCTTATTATTTTTTCTTATACAACTTTATTACGCGAAAGGTTTTGTATAGAAATACAATCTGAACTCAGAATAATCTATTTGTATTCCTGTCATTATATCATGCAATTTGTCATCATTAAAAAGGGAGTTATTAAGATTTAATGAGAACTATAACCTTTTTTATTGACACGTTACAGGCTATTCAGATTAATCCAGCACAATTATCAAAATTTTAACAATAATAACTTTCCCCTTCTATTTAACCACAGATGACACATATTTTTACAGATCATGAGGTATATCATGACGTAGCAAAGTAACTATTAAAGTTTAACGAGAAGATCTTTTATCTTTTATCTTTTATCTTTTATCTGTCACATTTTCTTCACTAAGTTTGTCTTAAAAAGAAATATCATGCAGGAAAATTACAACAGGCTGCTTACCTATGCTTATAATATTACCGGATCTTATGAAGATTCTCAGGATTTGGTACAGGATGTAATAGAAAAATATATTTCTTTGGATAAATCTGAGATCAGGAATGAGGCCAATTTTCTGATCAAAAGCACCATTAATCATGCGATTAATTTTAAAAACAGGCACAGTAAAAAAATGGTGTATGGGGAATGGCTTCCCGAACCTCTTTCTTTTGAAAATGCAGAAAATAAACTGATTAAAGAACAAACTGCCCGTTATACCCTGCTTGTTCTTTTAGAAAAACTGAATCCCAGAGAACGTGCAGTATATATTTTAAAAGAAGCTTTTGACTATTCTCATCAGGAAATTGCAGAAACCCTTGATATTTCAGTAGAAAACTCCCGAAAGCTGTTAAGCCGTGCAGGAAAGCAATTACAGGATATAAAATACAAACCGGACAGCTTCAATTCCTCTGTTCATACTGATATTCTTCAGCAATATCAACGGGCTCTAAGTGAAGGAGATGTTCCTAATATTGAAAAATTGCTTATTGATGAGATCAGGTTGTCTGCAGATGGTGGTAAACGTGTTCGTGTTATTAAGGCTATGGAAGTTGGAAAATCTGCTACAGCACAGCTTCTGGCTTATGTACAGCAACAGTTTTTAGGTAAAAAGCCTCATACTTTCCATATTTTTAATCATCAGCCGGCAATTTGCTTCTGGCAGGACGGCCGTATTTATAACTGTCACATCCTGGATATAGATTCTGAGGGAATGATCCGAGAAATTTATTCTATTGTAGATCCTGAAAAATTAAAAAGATTGCAATAATCTGTCACGTTTCAAAAGTGTGGTGTGTCTTTAAAGAAAAAAAGAATGAACACACTTCTAAGAATCGACAGCAGTTTAAGAACAGAGCAATCTTACTCACGAACATTAGGCGACTATTTTATTCAACAATGGAAAATAAAAAATCCTGATGGAATTATTATGGAAAGAGATGTTACCAGACAGCTTATTCCTCACATTACCCAACAGACCGTAAATGCTTTCTTCAGTGAAAATCCTGACACGGAAAGTATTCATCTATCTGACGAACTGATTGATGAATTATACCAATGTAACGAAATTCTGATTACCTGTCCCATGTACAATTATGGAATTCCTTCTTCATTAAAAGCCTACTTTGACAGCGTGATCAGAACCAAGAAAACGTTTACAGGAAATACATCTTTTAAAGGGTTGCTTGAAAATAAAAAGGCCTATATCATTTCTTCAATGGGCGGTATGAGTCCCGAAACACGAAACCCTCTGGAAAACCATCTGACCTTACTATTAAATCATATAGGAATTACTGACATCTGCTATTTCCCATTGAACGGCACTGTGGTAGATGAGATCAGCAATGCAGCGAAAATCGCTTTACAACAATCCGAAATTTTAAAACACCTCAATTAATTATGGAACAGATTAAACAGGCCATTGAACAATTTATTAAAGGTGGCGACAATAGTGATACAGCATTGTTGGAAAGTATTCTTCACAAAGATTATCAGAACATTCAGGATGTTTTTTTTGACAAAACGGGAATCTTCATTATTCCCAAATATGAATACATCGGCTTGGTACGTGATAAAACATTTGGTGGAAAGCCTCGGCAAATTACCTACCATTCTCTGGAGCAGAAAAATAATATCGCTTATGCACAGGTTTCTCTTGAGAGTTCAACATTACGGTTTTCGTCTCTCATTACCTGTGTAAATGAAAACGGAAAATGGCAGGTTATCACCAACATTCCCTCTATAGAAACTAAATAATTTAAAGGTTACAGATGCACGCATAAAAATACATGAGAAATTCATTCGTGAACCTGTGTCTACGAGAACCTGTAGGATTATTTTTTCAATAAACTGTTTACAAATGTTATCGTTTACTCCTCTATTTCATTTATAATTTTGTGTCATAACAATCCCCTTATGAAACAGATTATCCAACAGGTTTTCAGTAATATTTTAGAAAATCCTACATTTGATTTATCATTAATTGAAAAATATTTCTCGAAAGATTACATTCAGTTTGTAGATCATACCCAACTTAATTATGAAGAGTTCATTCTGCATATTCAGAAGCTGAAAGAAAAAGTTACTGAGCAAAAGATTGACATCCTTAATTACGCTGAAAATGGGAATACTATTTTTACCCATCATACTGCAAAATCAATATTGAAAGACGGAAGTATAGTACGGCATAAAGTACTGGCTGAATTCACCATTCAGGAAGGTAAGATTATACGATGTGATGAGCTGACTTTGCTCTTGGAAGGAGCCGATCACAGTAAGAATCTGGGGTCTGAAATTTGAAGACAGGTTTTACACAAAACCCTCCACTTACGGTTTCCCGTAAATAAATTATAGTATTGCTGGTTAATTTTGGCTCACAAAATAATCTAAAAAACAATAATCATGGCTTGGAGCTACAGAAAGAGAATCAAAATAATACCTGGTGTACACCTTAATTTTAGTAAAAGAGGAATATCTACTACTATTGGTGTAAAAGGAGCCAGTATTAACTTCGGCAAATCCGGAACAACTGTTAATACTAATGTTCTTGGATTTTCTACCCGTCATAAACTGTCCGGTTCTCCATCAAGACCTAAGCCAGTTTCATCTTATCCCGCGATTCCTGAAGCTCAACCTTACCTTTTAGAAGAAAATATTTTCAGTGCTGATATTCATGAAATTACAAGCCAAAACATGCAGGGCATTAAAGAAGCTATTATTTTAGCTCAGCAGCAGAAAAAAGATCTGAATTCTGATCTCAGAAAAATTACCCGGGCGCTTTCTGCTACAAAGGCAAAAAAAATTCTAAGCTATGTATTTCTTTATGGACTTATTAAGAAAGAAATTCCGCAAAATTCAGATCGTGATATCAAAACCCAGCAGGAAGCTATTAAGCAGACAAAAGAAATGATTGAGAAATGCTATGTAAATCTCGAAATTGATTTTGACAGTGATATTAAAAGAAAATTTGAAAAAGCATATGAATCTTTCAAAAAGCTTACTACTTCTCAGAAAATATGGGATATCACCAGTGCCCATTTTCAGGATAGAGTTGCAACGCGTTCTTCTGCAGGTACAATCGTGAGCAGAAGACAGGTTAATTTTGAATTGAGAGCTATTTCTTATATAAAGTCAGATTATCAAGCATTGTACATGAAAAATGCAAATGGAGCGGATATTTACATTTATCCTACTTTCATTGTCATGTATACCAACGAAACTAACTTTGCCATTATTGGAATTAATGAACTGAATTTTCAGCAAACTTACACCCGTTTCACAGAAACTTCAACGGTTCCCAGGGATTCCAAAATCATTGGCCAGACTTGGGCTAAGGTCAATAAAAATGGCACACGAGACAAAAGATTCAAAAGTAATTATCAGATCCCGGTAGTGCGTTATGGAAATATAAGACTTTCTACCCAAACGGGACTTCGGGAAGAATACGAATTCAGCAATTATGAACTCACAGAGGAATTTGGCAAAGCGTTCAGAGAATTTCAGTCAGAATTCAGATCTTAAACACCACGCTTAAAGAGCTGTTTGCGTAGACATATGGAAACAGCTTTTTAATCTGATCAGGATTTAAAATTCCTTTATTAACAAATCTTAAAACAACGTTAATTTTAACTTCAAAGCATATCCCAAACAGACGTTTAATTTTGTTGTGATTTTTATCTAATTACAAGAAAGTGAAGAAAATTTTTACATCTGTTTTATTTTGTGCTTCTATTTTTTTTTATGCACAAACCGGCACTCTTTCCGGAAACATTAATGACGACTCTAAAATTGCACTGCCGGGAGCTAAAATCTCCTTAAGTCCGGGTAATATCTATACAACATCCGATGAGCATGGAAATTTTGTATTTCTGAATGTTCCACCCGGAAATTACACCATGAAAGTAGATTATCTGGGGTATGGTACGCATCAGTATGATGTGATTATCGCGTCTGACAAAAATACCCAACAGAACATTATTTTCAATAAAAAGGAAACAAGTATTGGGGAAATTGTGGTTTCCGGAGCTACGTTGAAGAATCAGGCAAGAGCTTTAAACAAGCAAAAGAACAACTCCAACATCACGAATGTGATCTCTTCCGATCAAATCGGACGTTTTCCTGATGCCAATATCGGAGATGCCTTAAAACGTGTCCCTGGGATTACGATACAGAACGATCAGGGTGAAGCCAGAAATCTAATCATCAGAGGTCTTGCTCCCAATCTGAACTCTGTGACCTTAAATGGAGACAGGATTCCTTCTGCTGAAGGCGATAACCGAAATGTTCAGATGGACCTTATTCCTTCTGATATGATCTCTACCATTGAAGTTAATAAAACCCTTACTCCTGATATGGATGCCGATGCCATCGGTGGTTCAGTAAACCTGATTACCAGAGCTTCTCCTAACGGACAAAGGATCTCTGCAACATTGGCGGGCGGATACAATCCTATCCGTGAAAAGGGAAACTATACTGCAGGATTGGTCTATGGAAACCGTTTCCTGAATAAAAAACTAGGAGCTGTATTCAGTTTTTCCTATAACAACAATAATTTTGGTTCAGACAATATAGAACCCGTATGGAGCCAGGCCAATGATAGGGCTCAAACGGTTTATGTAAGTAAAATGGGCGTTCGTCACTATAATGAGCACCGCATCAGACATAGTTTTGATTTGAATATGGATTATGAATTTAATTCTAAAAACAAGATCTATGCTTCAGCCATGTATAATTTCAGAAATGATAAGGAAAACAGATTTGCATTAGGCTATAAAATAAAACCGGTTTACAATGCAGATGAATCTGAAATTATAGACTGGAAAGGCAGTATCACAAGGCAAAACAAAGGCGGAGATGCCGCTAATGACAATACCCGCCTTGAAAAGCAAAAAGTTCAAAATTACGCCTTAAGAGGAGAACATTTATTGGGCTCCAAAGTTGACCTCGATTGGTCTATGAATTATGCTATTGCAAGTGAAGACAAACCCCATCAGCGATATATAGAATTTGAGAACAGTAAAATGAACTTTTCTCCGGACCTTAGCAACCCAAGAACTCCTATGTTCAATCTTCTTGCAGCAGACAACCTGGGAAGCTATAAATTAAGCGATCTTTCTGATGCTAATAGCTATACTCAGGAAAAGGAATTTGGAGCTAAGGTGAATGTACGTTTTCCGTTTTCTGTAATTGATGGTCAAAAAGGAAGACTTCGTACCGGTGCAAGGCTTCGTTTGAAAGAGAAAGAAAGAGAGAATGACTTTTATGCATTTACACCTACGAGCAGCATGGGAAGCCTTCTGTCTGTGCCTACACAATATCTTGACGGACATAACTTTCAGCCAGGAAATTATGTTCCGGGGGCATTTGTTGATCCTGCCTATTTAGGTGGATTGGATCTGTTTAATCCTGCCTTATTCAATGGAAAATCCAAACCTTCAAAATTCCTTTCCAACAATTATAGCGCAAAAGAGCAAATCTATGCAGGATATATCCGTTGGGACCAGGATTTTAATGATAAACTCTCTATGATCGTAGGAGCTCGTGTAGAAACCACCAAAATTGATTATACCGGAAATTACGTTATGAATGAGAGTGATCTGGTGGGAAAAATCAATAATACCAATACCTACACCAATGTCCTTCCTAACCTGTCTTTTAAATATGTTCCGGTTCAGGATCTTGTCCTTCGTGCAGCATTTACCACTGCCCTTGCCCGCCCCAATTATTACTCGTTGGTACCTTATCTTAACGTTATTTCAGAAGACGAAATTGTTTCAGCGGGAAATCCTAACCTGAAAGCAACCTACGCTTACAATTTCGATTTCATGGCAGAAAAGTACTTTAAGTCTGTGGGAATTCTGTCCGGAGGTATTTTTTACAAAAACCTGAAAGACTTTATTTATACTTTTTCCCGCAGAAATTATACGGCTAATGATTTTGCCAACGATTTTGCAGGACAGTCCAATCCTATTCCTGCAGGAGAAAGCAACTGGAAGTTTACCCAACAGCGTAATGGTGATAATGTAGACATTTATGGTTTTGAAGTCGCTTTACAAAGACAATTGGATTTTATTCCTGGAGCATTCTGGAAAGGTATGGGAATTTACGTAAACTATACCTATACCCATTCAAAGGCTAAAGGAATTACGAATGAAGAAGGTACTGAAAGAACGGATGTAGGCTTTCCGGGAGCTGCTCCCCATATGTTCAACGGATCGCTTTCATGGGAAAACAAACGTTTTTCTGCCAGAGTTTCCATGAATTATGCTTCTCATTATATTGATGAACTGGGTGGTAAATCTTTTGATGACCGCTATTATGATAAACAGTTTTTCCTGGATGCCAATGCTTCCTATAAAATTACAAGCCAGCTAAGGTTTTTTGCAGAAGCCAATAATCTTACCAATCAGCCGTTAAGATATTACCAGGGTATTCCAAGCAGAACGGCACAGGCAGAATACTACAGACCCAGATTTACCCTAGGAGTGAAATTCGATTTTTAAGAACATGAAGAAGATAACATATTATATAGCGGCACTTGCAACTCTTCCTTTCGTGATGAGCTGCAAAGGGCAAAACCAATCAGCAGAAAAATTAAAACCAACTGTTATTACAGAAACCGTAGTGCATGATACCGATGATCCTGCCATATGGATCAATCCCAAAGATGCCTCAAAGAGTATCATCATCGGGACAGATAAAGATACTGATGGCGGATTGTATGTCTTTGATCTGAATGGTAAAATCACCCATAAAGCATTAGGGCTTAAACGTCCTAATAACGTGGATATTGAATATGGTTTTGTGTTAAATGGTAAAAAGACAGACATTGCAGCAGTTACAGAGCGCGAAACCAATAAAGTAAAGCTGTATTCTCTTCCTGAGCTGAAAGAGGTTGGCGAAATATCGGTATTCGAAGGAGAAACAGAACGTGGACCAATGGGAATTTCTATGTATAAAAAACCGGAAACAGGAAATATTTTTGTGATTGTTGGAAGAAAATCCGGACCAAAAAACGGTTATTTATGGCAATATAAGCTTTCGGAAAAGAACGGAAGTATCACTGGAGATGTTGTCCGCAAGTTTGGAAAATACAGCGGTTTAAAAGAGATAGAAAGTATCGCAGTGGACGATGAACTGGGATATATTTATTACTCTGATGAACAATTTGGCGTTCACCAATATTATGCAGATCCGGCAAAAGGAAATGAAGAGCTTCTTGTTTTCGGACAAGGAGATTTTACATCTGATGTAGAGGGTATATCCATCTATCCTACTTCCAAAAACAAAGGATATATTTTGGTTTCCGATCAACAGAATGATTCTTTTAATGTTTATCTGAGAGAAAACCCTGCCAAAGGAAAAATTGCTGCCATCCCTGTTTCTACTCTTGAAAGTGATGGTTCGGAAGTAACGAACGTAAATTTAGGTCCAAAATTTCCAAAAGGAGTCTTTGTAGCCATGAGTAACGGGAGAGTTTTTCATATGTATGACTGGAGGCTTATTGAGGAGAGAATTCAAACCGCTATAAAAACAAAACAGTGATTTTTTAAACACAAATAACACTAATTTTCTCACCAATAGCACAATGATTCTGCATCAGAATTAATGAATATCTGTGATTAAATTTTTGTTTAGATAATTACTCTAAACCATTAGGATTAATAAAGGTTTAAGAAGGATTAAGATAAGCTTCGCTTGAAGGTGGAAATATACTTAAAATCAAAAGATTTAATCTTCATTTTTCTTGTCCTCTTTAAAGTCTTAATGGTTTATTTTTATTCAATATGTTTTCTCAAAAATTCCGCAGTATAAGAGATGTTATTTTTCAATAATTTTTCAGGTGTTCCTTCAAACAGAACTTTTCCGCCAAATTTTCCGGCACCTGGACCGATATCAATAATCCAGTCAGCCTGAGCAATAATGTCCAGGTTGTGTTCTATAACAATTAATGTATTATTCTGGTCTACAAGATCATTAAAAAAAGACAGCAGCTTTTGAGTATCGCTTGGATGAAGCCCTGTACTTGGCTCATCCAGCACAATAATCTGATTCGTATTCTTCAGTTCTCTGGTGAGTTTCAAACGCTGCCTTTCGCCTCCGGAAAAACTATCCAGCCGTTGCCCTAATGTCAGATAATCCAGCCCCAGTTTTATCAGGAGATCAATGCTTTTGGCAATATTTTTATCTGTAAAAGAATCCTTTGCCTCTAATACCGTCATATTCATTACATCAACAATATTTTGATGATGATATTGATATTGAAGAACTTTCGGATCAAACCCGGAACCACCACATACTTCACATGGCTGTTCTATATCATCCATAAAAGCTAAATCTATCTTTTCCACTCCCAATCCCTTACAATTTTTACAGGCTCCTTCACTATTCCGGCTAAAAAGTTTTTCCGAAACATGATTACATTCTGAAAACAATTTTCGTACAGTATCAGAGAGGTTTAAATAGGTTAAAAGATTAGAGCGGTTACTTGCTGTAAACAAAGACTGGTCTATCACCGTTAAATCCTGATAAAATGCAGGCAGAACATGATTAATTAAAGTACTTTTTCCGGAACCCGCTACGCCGGTAACAACAGTCATAACCCCTACCGGGATATTGACACTTATATTTTTAAGGTTATGGAGATTAGCATTTCTGATCTCAAGATAACCTTTAGGCTTTCGGTACAAGCCTTTAATAGCAGTCTTTCTCTTAAAATAAGCCCCTGTTTTTCCTTTAGATTTTTTTAAATTGGTAAAATCGCCTTCATAAATTACCTCACCGCCATTTTTTCCTGAGCCCGGTCCCATATCTATGATCCAATCGGCCCTTTTGATAACATCCGGATCATGCTCCACTACCAAAACAGAGTTGCCTTTATCCTTGATCTGTTGTATCATGTGATTAATATTCTCAAGATCCTTAGGGTGTAAACCAATACTTGGTTCATCAAAGATATAGAGCAAGTCTACGAGACTATTTCCCAAACTTTTCACCATTTTTATCCGTTGAGATTCACCTCCTGAAAGTGTGTTGGTACTTCGCTCCAGTGTAAGATACTGTAAACCGATATTAATGATATTCTGCAGCTTTCCGGAAAGTTCTTTAATAATTACTTCATAAGCTTCTGATTCCAGACTGTTGATAAACTCCAATAGCTCATCAATGGAAAGCGCTGTACAGTCTGCTATATTTTTACCTTTGATCTTACAGCTCAAAATCTTTTCATTCAACCTTTTTCCCTGGCAGGATGGGCATTCCTTCGTGACCACCACATTACGCAAAGCATCTTTTCTTGTCAGGTTTTCTTTGGAATCTTTTTTTAGAAATGTTTTTTCAATTCGGGGAATAATTCCTTCATATTTTACAGTTTTCCCCCAATTTTCATCCGGATGTTTAGGTTTATGCTCTATTGCGTATAACAAAATGTCTAACTCCTGGGAAGTAAAATCTTTCAACTTTTTATCATTATCAAAATAGCCAGACTGTGTATATCTTGTTAAACGCCATCCTCCGGGCTGAAAGGTTGGAAACTGAATTGCTCCCTCATTTAAAGATTTTGTCTGATCGATAAGGGTTTTAATATCCACTGTCTGTACAAAACCCAACCCCTCGCATTCAGTACACATTCCCTGCGGGTTATTGAACGAAAACACATTGGAATACCCTACAAAAGGATGTCCCATTCTTGAAAACAAGAGCCTCAGAGAAGCATAAACATCTGCCGCGGTTCCTACTGTGGAACGTGCATTTCCGCCCAATCTCTTCTGATTGATGATAATAGGAACATTCAGGTTTTCAATTTTATCTACATCCGGGATTCCGTAATGCTGTAACCGATTCCTGATGAAACTGTTCTGTGTTTCATTAATCTGACGCTGTGCCTCTGCTCCTATGGTCTCAAATACCAGAGAAGATTTCCCAGAACCTGATACTCCCGTAAAAACAACGATCTTATATTTGGGTATTTGTATGGAAATATTTTTGAGATTATTCTGTCTTGCCTTTGTAATTTCTATGTTTTCCATTTTAAATCATTAACTTTGTTAAAAGTTAACTAAGTTAATCAATTTATTCCATGAAACCCATTGAAAAAAAATTTTTTGATACTTTTACCGATTTCCAATGCCTTATCCTTGCCCACATGAACAAGGGAGATATCAATGGTATAACAGCATCCCATTATAACATCATTGAATTTGTCTTGCGTAAAAAAGGATCAACAGGAAAAGAGATCGCTTCCGCCTTTAAAATCACTCCGGCAGCAGTTTCAAAGCAGCTGAAACCCCTTATCAACAATGATTTTATTACTCAGGAACAGGATGAGACAGATCGCAGAAAATTCATACTCTCTGCTACTGAAAAAGGAAAATTTGTAATTGAAAACTCTGAAACATTCCGAAAAAAAATTACCCGACAAACTATGGTGATACTTAGCCCGGCTGAACTTGAACAATTTAACAATCTGTTAAGCAAGGTCCTGAGTGAAATTAAACTTTAATCCTCTTGAATCCTTGTAATTAATTGTATTTTTGAACACACTAAATTATTAAAAAATTAATTTCAACTCTATGAGTGAACTGATTAAACTTTTCCCGGCTTATGAAGATGTATTTTATGAAGATCTGGAAAACCACAAAAAATACTTCCTCCCTATTTGCTCTTTTAACCTCCAACTGCTTGATCCTTCCAAAAATGAATGGCTTCATATTGTCTCTGTAAAGGAAATCTATGATGGCTGTGTAGGAGAAGAGCGTGAAGAGTATTATACTCAGTTTACGAAAGCAGATATGCTGGGCTTTGACATCATTGATGGCAAATATAAATTCGATGCCGACTGGAATTATTTCCAGACTTCTACAGAGATCATGCCTGAACAATATGGTGAGGAATTTTCTGAGCTGGAAATTGAATACAATATGAATGAAGCCATGTACCAGTTGAAGAAAGCCTATTTCAATAAGCATGGAAAACTGTATGATAAATACTCTTACAGACCTGGACTTACCGTAGATGATATCCGCAGACTGGAAAGACTTCGTCAGCTAACCGTTGAAGATCTTGAAAAAGATGAAGATTCTGAGTATATGGTTGAAAGAGCAGAAAAAAAATTACATGGTATCTTTGAAGAGCTTAATATTGAAAAAAAGAGCCTTGAAGACAGTGATTTTGGCGGCGAAAATCTCACGAACAAGCCAGCCCTGAATGATAAATTATTAGACTATATCGGCTGTATTGAAGGATATGATTTCCAGCAAAATGCGGCAGATCAGATTTTTTTATTCCATGATGATTCCATCAAAAAGGCAGTAATCTGCTTTGAATACACCTAAAATTTTATTCACTAAAAATGTCAAAAAAATATACTGAATGTTCTCTGCACGGGAAACAGGAAATAGGGTTGCTGTGTACCCATCTTGCCCATAGCCTTCTGGATAGAATTCCTGTGGGCTTTCATGAATTTGATGATGCTGACCTTGGCCGCCCTGATGCCTGGTGTAATACATGTGAAGCATCCCAGAAACAGATTGAAACAGATCAGGACCAGGAAGACTGGTTCACCAATTGTGATTATAAAATCCTTTGTGCAGCATGCTGGGATGAAGCCAAAGAATTGAATGAAAATTAGTAATGAAAATGGTTATTTCCAACGCAAAAGGCGCAAAGATTTCTTTCATAATAATGATATAAAGTTCGCAAGGGCGTTTCACTCAGTAATGAGCTGTCATCTTCTGATAAATAAAATATTCTATGTAGCTATGTGGTTAAGAACAATTTAAATTTCATCACATTAAGCACATAGAAAATACAATAGATTTTAAAAATATTCGTGTATTCGCGGCGATTAAAAATCTGCGTAATCGCCAAAATCTGCGAGACTTTTTTAGGTTGAAAAACGCAATGGCGCAAAGATTTATTTCATAGTAATGATATAAAGTTCGCAAGGGCGTTTCACTCAGCAATGAGCTGCCATCTTCTGATAAATAAAATATTCTATGTAGCTATGTGGTTAAGAACAATTTAAATTTCATCACATTAAGCACATAGAAAATACAATAGATTTTAAAAATATTCGTGTATTCGCGGCGGTTAAAAATCTGCGTAATCGCCAAAATCTGCGAGACTTTTTTAGGTTGAAAAACGCAATGGCGCAAAGAATTATTAATATCACCTGTTTGTAAGGCGCAAGAGAATCAAAGATTCTCAGCAAAATATGCGAAAGAATTTATCAGCTAAAAATGCCCCTACTCTCCTATTTATAGGTCCCAAATAGCCTGTCCCAGATAGAGGTATAAAACCCAAAATTCTTTGTTTCATCCAAATGATGCTGGTTATGAAACCTAGTGGTTCCCACCAAAAATCGGTCAAAACTGGCAGGAAAAAATTCCCGATTCAAATGCCCTACGGTTCCCCAAATAAGATTAATAAACAGATAAATAGATATGGAAATCGCAGAAAAATCATAACACATAAGCAAAACCAGCATCATAAGTCCAAAACCTATAGTTTCAAAAGGATGAAGAACAAAAAGGCTCAGATAATTGGTACTTACATGCTCATGGTGCTTTCCATGGATCATTTTATAGACAAAAGGTAAATGGGCGGCATAATGAAAGAAGTACATGAATAGATCCATGAAAAGAAGTAATGCTATAATTTCCAGGCCGATCCTCATACCTGATTGTGAATTGTCCAGCTCAATCCAGCCATCCTTCCACAAAAACACGCCTATCAGCATGACAAGACTGTTACAGATAACGGTAAAAAGGCTTAGATAAAAATCTGATGCAGAAACAGGATGATCTTTTTCCTGCAATAGACTTTTACGGCAGGTTTTATCAATGAAAACACACAATCCAATTGAAAATAAATACAGAAAAACATTGCTAATCAGGCTAAACACGATCCATTGTGGCCAGGAAAACTGCCAAAACATCTGTAAATAATCGGAAAGTACGGTCTCATTACCATTCATAAAAGCATCCTCTTTCAACTTGATCTTATAAATGTATGAATTTTGGAATAAAATAAGCAGAGAAAGCCGATGTTAAAGATCATCCGAAGATAATTGGCCATTCTTTAATTCAAAAAACAACCGCAAGTAAGAATTAAAATGCATTATTTCTGTCTCGTCTTTCTCTTAATTTCACGAAGCCTCACAGTTAGTTTCTTTCTCAGGTCGTTATGATAAGCTCTATATTTTTTGATGCTTTCTTCAAGGTTCTTTTTATTAATCAGGTATTCTTCATACAGATTGGCCAATTCAGCAATCTGTGTTGCCACATCGGATGAAGGGGTTTCAGAATCATCTGCGGCTTCTATCAGAAGGCGATAGTATTCTATACGACTGGTGAGGCTGGTGTGAAGTTTTGGTTCTATTCCCTGCATGGTTTTAATTTTTCTTTAATGGATCTGTTAAGTTAAATGTTATAAGTCTTTGCCAACGGCTATAGGCGGAACATCACTCTGATACAAGATCTTAACTTCCCCAGAAGATGTTTCATCGTTTACAGATTTAAAATAAGATCCGTTTAGCACGGAAGAAATAAGAGTTTCATTGCGATCACCTAAAGGCAACAAAGGCAATACAGCATATTCATTAACAGAAACTTGCGGCAAAATTCCGTTACTGTACTCTCCGGAGCCATTGGCATTATATACTTTATAAATTACCGGATGCATCTGCCAACGGATTTTTTGGGGCTTACGTCTGTCTTCTATCGTAAATCCTGCCATATCTTTTCCTAACGTAATATCTCCTACCTGAATAACCTGAAGATAGGGCTTCAGATTATTAATGACTATTTCCGCCGCAGAAGCGGTACTGTTTGAAGTCAGAATATACACTTTATTCAAGCCTAAAGCATTTGTACGTAAAGTATTAAAATCAAGAGCTTTCGGATCATAAGCGATCTGTTGAGAAAATGTTCTTTTTACTTCACCGCCGTTTTTATTTCCTTTAAACGTAATGAATGGAGAAACAGATGTTATTCCGGAAGGAATCAGAGAGCAAAGAGCTGCTGCTGCTGATACCGATCCACCGTAATTGTACCGGAGATCGAGGATCAGTTCCTGTACTCCGGCAGCTTTAAATTCGGCAAATTTCTGGCTGAGTTTCTGGGTCATTCCATCCGGGAAATCATAAATATACAGATAGCCTGCCTTCTTACCGTTTTTCTCGAATATTCTGGACAATAACGGCTGTTCAAAGGATAATCCATAATATACTTTAATCTCCTTTTCATCAGTAATGGCTCCATTATTCCAATTTCCTACAGTAAGATCCAAAACGGTGAGATCTTTCATAGCTGAAGTTATGGACTCTGCATTCCCTGCTGTTACTGTTTTCCCGTTAATTCTAGTAATAATCATTCCCCGTTCAAGACCGGCATTGAATGCCGGAGAATCTTTCAGAACCAATTTAATAACCGTTATCACTTCTCCGTTTGCCTGTTGGATAACAGTATAATCGAAACCATACATATTACGGATAGAACGTGGATAACTGGAAGGATCCTCAGTATTG
Organism: Chryseobacterium sp. StRB126; assembly: GCF_000829375.1. Lineage (NCBI taxonomy): Bacteria > Pseudomonadati > Bacteroidota > Flavobacteriia > Flavobacteriales > Weeksellaceae > Chryseobacterium > Chryseobacterium sp. StRB126. The sequence goes on along the minus strand of NZ_AP014624.1, from coordinate 2,450,575 downwards.
ACAATAAAGGAGAAACGATCCTGAGGGGCGAGCAGGCTTTTAAAAAAATCTTTTACAGGAAGGTGATAGTCCGGTTTAGACGGCATCTGATCTGCCCAATAATAATACCGTTTCAAACTATCCTGTACCCAAAGATTAACGGATTCTGTGCTTCCTTCAGGAAAAACAGGAGCATTATCATCATTATTCGCACATGAAATAAAAATGATAATAATGGCTATGAACTGAAATTTTAAAAATTTTCTCATCCCTGATTATAAATATTCTGCCACATCTACATCTCCTTTTACTACCCATACTCCATTTTCTGATTTTTCCTGAAGTACAATCATATTAGCACCCATATCCTGCTTTATTTTCACTTTAATGATTGCAGATCCAGCATAAGGTTCTGTAGTTCCCGGCTTGTACAGTTCAAGGTATACAGGTGCTGCTGTACCAAAGGAATTATATATCTTCACAGGCGTAAAGCTGTCTTTCCCGATATTATCAAATTCTGCCAGTACAACACCGTTTTCTCTTTTTAAAACTCCTTTTACATTTTTAAGGGATGATCCGGAAAACTCACCCAGATTCGGGAAAATAAATTCAAAACCTATCTTCCCCAGATTCACCTGTGGCTTGATAGCCTCGGCCTGCAGGAAAATTCCTGGAAGATTAAAGAAATATAACTTTTTAAAATCTTCTACATTATCATAAGTAATATTATACTGTACCACTTGTTTCCCAGTCTCATTATTATATATTGCCAGCCTGTTGGTCTCTCCCTGATCCAGAACAAACTGAAGCGTGGTTTCTATTTTATTGGTATAAGAGGTTTTCCCGTCAATAGATACAGGTTCTCCATTGAACCTCAGCTGAAGTACATCAGGTTTAGAAAATCCTTTGATATTCACTTCTCCGGGTTTTTGTGCCACATCATATCTCTCCATCACAGTATTGTCTGTACAGGAAAATAATAGGATACATAATAGCAGTGCAAAGATCTTATTCATCTTTTATATTATTTTGAACTTAAAAATATTGCCCCGCTTATTGTGCAGGGCAATACACAATTATAAAAAACTAGTTGGATATGTTCTGGACAGCTTCTTTTTTCAAAAGTGCTATCCATTATGATGTATTAAAATGTCATGTTTTGTTTCATGGTCGGTTTTAAAAACAAAATGTTTATTTTTTAATAAAGCTTAAACGTTCTGTAGCCTTTCCATCAGTTACTTCCACTATATATACTCCTTCTGATAAATTCGCTATATTGATTGATTTTGAATACTGAGTGGCAAGAACTTTCTGTCCTGCTGCATTATAAAGATAAACTGTTGTCTTATTTTCTTTTAGTGCAGGGTTAAGCTTTAGCTGTAAGTACTCTTTTGCCGGGTTTTCTGCAATTTTCGTCAGATTTTCTTTCTTTTTTACATCCTTTGTGCTCAAGGTATTTGATGTGGCATAAATAGCCATTTCATCAATATTGATATTCATGATATTATTCCCACTGGCATTTCTGTTGGCCCACATACCAATATAAATTTTCTTTCCTGCAAAAGCTGAAAGATCTACAAGACTTTCTACAAACTGAGTAAGATCTGCCGGAAAAGGATTTAACGAAGAACCCACCTGTATTTTATAGGGACTCTGAAGATAATTTCCTGATCCGTCTACCGTCATCGCCTGGAAATCGGCTAAAACAGGAACTTGTTTTTGAGGGGTACTTACATAGATATAAAGATCTCTGCTCACAATAGTATGGGAAGCTCTCTGTCTTCCAATAGAAGAAGTAAGTTGAATTGTTCCTGATGCACTTGTAAGATCGATCTCAGGAGAAATAATCCAGTCATCTTCAGTCCCGAATCCTGCTGCACTTCCGGTCGGAACCAGGTTTGTTGAATGTCTTAAAACACCGGCACTTCCATAGGTTAAAGAAGTACCATTATGATAAATATTGGCTCCTTGAATCCACCCGTTGTTATTAGCATTCAGATCATGGAATGTCCATCCCTGAAGATCAGCGGGAGTATCAAAAGTATTTCCCCATACCAGAGTTTGTGCTGTAGCCAGCTGAGATAAAAACAGAACAGATGATAAAATTATTTTTTTCATGATACTGATTATTAAGATTTTTTTAAAGAAAAAGAAAGCAAGGAATGGGTATAAGCCGTTCCCTGCTTTTATAGTTTGTTAGTTTACAATGGCAAAATTGTATTTTGTCCAAGCTCCCTGGAATCCACCACAGTTTCTTGGAGATACATTCCAGCTTCCTTCGTTAAAGAATGGCTGGTTCATTCCCCATAATGCAGCTGTACTTCCTGTAAGAAGGTTAGCCGTTGGGATTCCTGCCGTACCATTTCCTGTAACAGAAGTTGTAAATCCGTGTACCTGAATTGAAGCTAAGTTTGAAAGTGAAGAAAGCTCAGATCCAGTATTTTCTACTTTAATTCCTACAGGATATCCTGTTACTACAGCATTGTTTAAAGTTAATTTACCATGTCTTCTGATATGGATACCGTTTTCGTAAGCAGCTCCTTGTCCAGCAGCTCCGAATTTAGCTCCAATAATAGTAAGGTTATTGATAACAGGGTTTGTGATTAATGCAGTAGATGTACCTGTAGCATTGTTATCAAGCTCAATACCGTTAGAGTCAGGGCTTCCTCCGCTTACTGTGTGCGATGAATTGTAATCAGCTAAAGAAAGAGCACATGTAATAGTTCCTGTATATCCGTTGTCAAAGTCGAAATTATCATCTTCTGCAGCAAAAGAAATAAGATTGGAAGCATTTACTGTTCCTCCGAAAAATTCAAAAGAATCATCCTGTCCGTAAGATACCTGGATATGATCTAAAGTAGTTCCACTTCCTACACCAGCTAAAGTCAAAGCATTAACTTCGTTTCCGGAATTAGCTCCTACGAAATCATATCCTGCAAATTCGATACGCACATATTTCATGATCCCTGCATTATGTCCGGAAGTTGTTCCACCAAAATAAAATTCAGGATTATTCGTAGGAAGACCCTCTACAGTTGTTGTAAAAGGTACATTGGTAGGCGCATCTCCCAAAAGAATTACCCCTCCGAAATCTCCCGGAGTAGCTGTAGTATCTTCATTTCCATCTAAAAGTCTGTAGCTTGTAAAAACAATAGGCTGAGATTCAGTTCCTGTAGCATTGATTTTTCCTGTTTTCGTAATAACAAGGATTCCCGAACCTTCCCCTATTGCATTAGGTTTTGCTTTGATGAAGGTTCCAGGCTGGATCGTAAGGGTTGCTCCGTCTTTAACGGCTACCGTACCGTCAATTTCAATGACTCCGCTCCACGTTGTATTGGAAGTAATAGGTCCACTCACTTTGGTAACAGGAAGTGCAGAAGCTGTAAGATATTCAGCTGAAGTAGATTTCATTTCAAAAGGAGTGGAAGAATCTGCTAAATGATCGTTCTGACAAGCTGTAAGAGATAATGCAGCAGCTGCAATTAGAGTTAATCTTTTCATTGTTATAATTTTTGATAGATCCGGTTATTTATTTTGATGACCGGAAGTTTTTAATATTCAGAAATATCCGCCTCTATATTTCTGCGATTTGGTTATTGTTTACCTCCTACAGACCATGAGGAGCTGAGCTGTATGAGTTCCCTATTGAGCCGCTATTTTCCGGGAAAAGGCCATAGCGTTCGGTTTTTGATTGATCCGGTACTGCTGTGCGCATCATCAGTATTATTCCGAAGCTTTTTTCAGGTTTCCGAAACCTGTACACTTCTATATAGAGAGCTCTTTTATCTTTACAAAAGTTCAAATAAACTTTTAAAATGTATAGTTGACACTTAACCCGAATATTCTTCCACTGTAAGCACGAAATACAATCTTATCAATATCTTTATCATATTTAGTGGTAGCACCGGGTACAAGCTCCTGCAATTCTCTGGCAGTCTTATTCCCTGTATTGTCAGTATATCCTAGATAAGAGTTGAAGTTGTTATAATATTCCTTTACCCTGTTGAACATATTCCTTATATTCAGCTTCAGTTCCAAATTCCTGTTTTTTAAGAATTTATATGAGATCTGTGCATCAGCTACAGCATAAGGACGTTGGATTTCTTCTCCGTTATAAGCATATCCTACAGTAATATACTGATCCCCTTTAGCATTATATAAAAAGCTGAATCCTAATCTTTCTCCATCATATATTAATCCTACATTATAAGCGTAAGGAGTTTGCCCATAAAGAGGTCTGTCTACTTCATAGGTGGCATCTTGATCTGTTGTTTTTGCTTTATCTTTAAAGGCTGTCACTTTTGTAATATTATAGGTGAAATTTCCATTGATGAAGAGCTTTTCCAGGAAAGGATTGGCTGCAATGAAGCCCAGATTTTTCCTAACTTCTGCTTCAAATCCTTTCAATTTTGCATTTTTAGAATTTCCGTTGTAGAGCTGTAAATTTCCTTCGCCGGTAATGTATCCTTCTCTTTCAATAGGTCTATC